>CALGTV010000061.1 GCA_937902395.1 uncultured Ruminococcus sp. | reverse complement strand
TGGGACGCTGTCCCACACCCTGCCAGAGACGCTGTCTCTGGACTCTGCTAAAGGGTTTCACCCTTTAGAATCCCATTTTAGAATGCTATATTTGTGTTTTTTTGCCGCATTTACCGCCGCATTTTTTGGCGTAGGGACAGCCAATGCAGGTGACACCTTTTTTCTTTTCTCTGTAAAGATAACAGCATATTGAAATTACTATTGCAGCTACAATTGCAATAATTATAATATTTTCCATATTAACTCTCCAATGAGTATTCTGCCTTTACTGATTTGTTTGCCTTGCTGATGAGGTATATGATGTATCCCGATATTACAGCCACAATTGCAAGTCCGCAAAGTGCAGCTGTTACATCAAGAGTTGCAGGTGCTGTCATAAGTGTGCCGATAGTATACACAAGATAACCTACTGTGTAACCTACTCCTAATTGCAGTCCAATTCCGCCCCAGAGCCATTTTTTACTCTTCATTTCGGAGTTCATAGCGCCGATTGCCGCAAAGCATGGGGGAGAATAGAGGTTGAACATAAGATATGCAAGGGCTGCAACCTTTGTGATTGCCATTACAGATGCCGCACCTGCCCCTGCACCCTCCATAAGTGCCAGTTCTTCGGTATCAATGAGATTTTCAAGACCTACAAAGCATACTGCAAGTGTGCCGACTACGTTTTCTTTAGCGATAAAGCCTGTGATAGCAGCAGCGGCTAACTGCCAACTGAGTACTCCGACAATTGGAACGAGGATATATGCGAATGGACTTGCGATTGTTGCAAGTATTGACTGGTCGGCCTGTTCTGCGACCTTGAATGACCATGTAAATGACTGCATGATCTGTACTGCTGTGTTGCAAAGGAGGATAATTGTTGCCGCCTTTACGATGTATTCCCAGCCGCGACTGCACATGGATTTGAATGCGCCCCAGAGTGAGGGAATTTTATACTCGGGAAGTTCAATGATAAAGAATGAATTTTTTGCTCTGTGACCTGTAATGAGGTTTACAAGAAGTGCGCCAAGGAAGATAAGTGCAATACCTGTGAGGTATACCACAAAGCTTATAATTCCCTTATTTTCGCTGAAAAATGCACCTGAAAAGAGAGCGATAACAGGGATTTTCGCACCGCATGGCATAAAGGGAGCAAGCATTGCCGTTGCACGTCTTTCACGCTCGTTGCGGATTGTACGGCTTGCCATAATTCCGGGAACTGCACAGCCGATTGTGATAACAAAGGGGATAACGGATTTTCCTGAAAGTCCAACTTTTTTGAATATGGGGTCAAGAACAACTGCGGCTCTTGCCATATATCCGCAATCTTCGAGAATTGCAATGAGGAAATACATTATCATTACAAGGGGGAGAAATCCGAGAACTGCGATAACACCGCCGATTACGCCATCAACAAGAAGTGCGGACAGCAAGGGAGATGCATTTTCAAGAAGTCCGCCAACCCAACCCTGAAACCGTTCAAGGAGTGCTACGAGGGTATCTGCTATGTATGGACCGAGCCATGCCTGTGAAATCTGGAATACAAGCCACATTACGCCTGCGAAAATCAGCAGTCCCACAATAGGATTTGTTATAAATGTGTCAATCTTATCGCTTAAATTTTTATCCCTTGTAAGCACTTTTCGCTGTTCAACCTGCTTAACTATGCCGTTTACAAATTCGTAGCGTTCACAGTCAGCGGCTTCGGCAGCGGTTTTGTCCTTAATATCCGTATTCTTGTTTCTGAACGGAGCTTTCTGCGATTTTCCTGCAATACTAACGGCTGTTTTCATAAGCTCCGAAAGTCCGTCTGCCGATGTTGATACTGTATTGACTACAGGGCAGCCCAGAAGTTCAGAAAGCTTTTCGCTGTCAATCTTTGTATCCTTTTTCTCGTTTATATCTGTCTTGTTAAGGGCAATAACCATTGGTACGCCGAGTTCAAGAAGCTGAGTTGTGAAAAACAGGCTTCGGCTGAGATTTGTGGCATCTACGATATTTATAAGCACATCAGGCTTTTCGTTGACGATGTAATCTCTTGCTACGCTTTCCTCACTTGTAAATGGTGAAATGGAATACGTACCGGGGAGGTCAACCGCGATAATTTCTTTACCGTTGCAGTAGGATTTTTTTATTGGATTTTCCTTTTTGTCAACGGTAACACCTGCCCAGTTACCAACCTTTTCGCTTTTTCCCGTAAGGGCGTTGAACATTGTTGTTTTACCCGAATTCGGGTTGCCTGCCATGGCTATTCTCATAATTTTCTCCCTCGTTATTGAAATATTTCGTTATTGTATACTAACAGCTTGCCCAAAATATACAGGCACAGGAAAGTGCCTGTATAAATACATATGCGGTTAAATCCGATTAATATACAGAAATTGCATTTGCAAGATGCTTGTCAATGTTGTATCTGCCGTCCTTGATTGCAACAACACAGCTGCTTCTTCTGCGTGATACCACTGTTACTGCGGCACCTCTGTAGCAGCCAAGTGTGAGCAGGAAAGAGTTGAGTTCAGCGTCATTGCTGTTGATATCTTTAACGATATATTCCTTACCAATTGAAATTTGATTTAACGACATAAAATCACCCTTTTATCAGATTGGGAAATATCCCGTAAAGAGTATCTGTTACTCTTTACTAACTATATTATACCCGATTGTTTACATTTTGTCAATATCCTTTTGGAATAATCAGCGGATAACACAAAAGTAGTTAGGGATGTATAACGCTATTAGTTATTTATAACAAACACTGTATCAGGATTGCTCTCTAAGCATTTTATTGCGATAGGGATTTTCAACTGTTGCATCGAAACCGTCGGGAAGATATTCTATCGGCATAAAATCTTCATATTCAACATCCATAAAGTAATTGCAGAATATAAGCTCGCAGTAGGTAATTGTATTTTCAGTGTCGGGTGTATTTATGGCATAGACAAAGCCGTGATATTCATCGGCATATACTGCAAGAGGCTCGCCGCCGTTGAAGCCTGTTGCCCCGTATATTCCCTTATAATCGGTGCTTTCGTATGCATTAAGACGCTGGATTTCTTTTTCATAGTCCTCGGGGGAGTAGGTTACAGTCAGATAGCTTAAATACTGTGGGTCAAAGGGATTATAATAAAGCATTTTGTAGTTCCGTACCTTTATATTCTCAGTCAGCTCGGCAGGGAATATGCTTTCGTCCATATCCAGTTTATTGCGGTATTCTTCAAGAGCATTTTCGCCCATATACCGGGAATAATTCTGTTCGTCTTCATCTATTGTGAAATCAGCGAATGGTGATTGCCCCAAACCTTGAACATTCTCGCTGCTTGCTGTTTCATAAGTAAATACACCGACTAAAGCAAGTGTTGCAATGCAGCAACCTATAAATATCAGGAATACGACAATAGCGGCAATAATTATTACTGGTACAATCGTTTTCTTCTTTGTTTTCTTTTGATAGTTTACAAACTGCTGTGCCGTGTCCATTCTCATCTGAACATTTGGCGCTGTTGCGGACATTTCCTTGAATTTTGCTGAACATTCAGCACAGCCTGCAAGGTGGCTGTTTACCTCCTGTGCCGTGTAGGGGCTTACCATATTTTCCGTATAAAGCGGCAGTAAATCCTGTACAATCTCACATCTTAACATCTGAGTTTTCCTCCTTTAGTTTAGTTTGCAGCATAGCCTTTGCCCTATGAAACGTTACACACGCCCAATGGTCGTTTTTCCCGAATAATTCAGCGATTTCCTTGAATGACAGTTCGCCGAAGATACGCAGGGTAAAGATTTCCTTGTATGGCTCCTGCATATCGTGCAATAAGCGGTGTATCTGAAAAGCTGCCGATTTGTCAGCTATCATATCCGTGAAGCTGTTATCATCGGCTATATCGTTTGGAATTTCATCGGGGGACAGGCGGTTTTGCTTTCGGCAATGGGAATAGTAAAGATTTCGGGCAATGGAACACATCCACACGCGAAGCTCCGATTCTCCGCGGTAGTCCTTGATTGACTTCATAGCGCGGAAAAAGGTTTCCTGCGTCAGTTCTTCCGCAAGGGACTCATTACCCGTTAAACCTCGGAGAAATCGGTACACATCGTCGAAATATTTACGGTATATTTCCTCAAAGCTTTCCATAAGCTGCCTCCTTTCAGTTAATGTTATGTAAACCGTTTACATATATAAGACGAACAGGGATTTAAAATGTCACAGGAATTTATAATTTTTTTTCAATTTTTTCAAAGTATCTTTCCGTATTTCTTCTCTCAGCTGTGTGAAATAATCGGAAAAAGCCACTTTATCATCAGCATAGGTCTTGTTAAGTTCCAGTTCATTTGGTGTCCATGTTGACAAATCGGAGATATTATGCTGAATAAGTGCCTCTAAGCTGTCGATAGCCTTGAAAATTTTTGCCTCAGCGGTTTTACGCTCCGTCATTTCAGCGTAAAGGGATTTCATTTCGGCGGAATAGTTTTCGGGCAGGGTATCAAGCCAGTTATTCAGCAGATTTTCCTCAGTTTTCTCGTTTTCTTTTGTCTTTTCAAATGTGGGAATATCTCCTGTGAACGCCTCCCCTAAATCGTGGATTATACACATTTTTATGACTTTATCCATATTTGCATCGGGAAATTCATCTCTTATAAGAAACGCAAATAAAGTCATAAGCCAGCTATGTTCCGCAACGCTTTCGTGTCTGCCCTTAGCGGTATAGCAATGACGAGTTGTATCTTTCAGCCTTTCCGCAACGGTCAGAGCGTCAATAAGTTTTCTTGCATCCATAATTTCTCCTATAAACAAAATCGCCCTCGGAAAACCGAGAGCGATAATTTATGCGTTTAATCAAACACCGTACTTTGTTGTAGCAACGGGAACACCAGGGCCCATTGTGGAAGTTACTGTACAGCTCTTGAGGTAAGTACCCTTAGCTGCAGCAGGCTTAGCCTTAACGATAGCTTCCATAAGTGTGTTGAAGTTTTCCTCAAGCTTAGCAGAGCCGAAGGAAGCCTTACCAATTGGGCAGTGGATGATGTTTGTCTTGTCAAGACGGTACTCAATCTTACCAGCCTTAGCCTCTGTTACAGCCTTAGCTACGTCAGGAGTTACAGTACCAGCCTTTGGGGTTGGCATAAGTCCACGGGGACCGAGAACCTTACCGAGACGACCAACGAGACCCATCATATCAGGTGAAGCGATAACAACGTCGAAATCCATCCAGTTTTCCTTCTGAATCTTATCAACGAGATCCATACCGCCAACGAACTCAGCGCCTGCAGCCTGAGCAGCCTCGTACTTGTCTTCCTTACAGAAAACGAGAACCTTTACGTTCTTACCAGTACCGTTGGGAAGTACAACAGCACCTCTAACCTGCTGGTCAGCGTGACGTGAGTCAACACCGAGACGGATATGAGCTTCAACAGTTTCATCAAACTTTGCCTTTGCATTCTGGCAAACTAATTCGAGAGCCTCAACGGACTCATAAAGCTTTGCATAATCAACAGCCTTTGCGCTGTCAACATATTTCTTGCCGTGTTTCATTATATTTCCTCCTATTTAAGTGGTAATACCGGACGCCTATAGCTATCCGATTAGCGGAATTTTCCTCCCACCAATAGAACTCTGAACGGGGGATACCCGTATCATCATTCAAGTTAATTAAAATTAGTCAACAACTACAACGCCCATTGAACGAGCTGTACCTGCGATCATGCTCATAGCTGCTTCAAGGGAACCAGCGTTGAGATCGGGCATCTTCTGCTCAGCGATCTTCTGGATCTGCTCCTTTGTGATGTTAGCAACTTTAGTCTTATTGGGAACTCCCGAACCGCTGTTGAGGTTGCAAGCCTTCTTGATAAGAACTGCTGCAGGGGGAGTCTTTGTGATGAATGAGAATGAACGGTCTGCGTAAACAGTGATAACAACAGGG
>CALGTV010000060.1 GCA_937902395.1 uncultured Ruminococcus sp. | reverse complement strand
GTCAACTCATCGCCGATACCTTCGGCGTAACAAGGGGAGTTATAAATAAAGAATGGGCAGTCAGCTCCTAAATGACGAACTTCTTGAGCGAGTTGTTCTCGGGTTAATCCCAAAGCAAAAATCTCATTGAGAGCTATTGCCATATGGGCAGCATCACTACTACCTCCACCAAGTCCGGCGCCATTAGGGATATGCTTTGTGAGCACTACATGAATCGGTGGTATGCTATAACCAGACTCTCTAAGCAGTTTGACAGCACGCCAAACAAGATTATCAAAAACATCACCATCAACAGGAATGCCTTTTACCTCAATGTAATCTACCTCAGACTCCTCTATTTCAAGTTCATCACACAAGGGTATCGGATAAAAAATGGTTTCAAGATTGTGATAACCATCATTACGACGTTCAACCACATTAAGTCCTAAATTTATTTTGCAATTGGGTCTGGAAATCATCATGATTTTAATTTTCTTAATAATTCCTTATTTATAACGCGTATTCTTCTCGGAGTCTTTTTAATATCATCCTTTATTTGCGTAAATTCCTCATTCATATCATTATACAAATCATTGAACATACGTAATAAGGGGGGTAATGACGGTTGCTCGTTAGTATTGACCACCATTCTTATATCATGAGGATACAACTCAATCTCCAAATCTGCCACTTCATCCTTAGGGTCACCGTCAAAATGAATTACACCAGGATGGGAACGATGTATAGTAAGCCTGCGACATCTGAACGTGCGGATATGACTATTTTGCAATATGGTCTTATTGAAAAGCTGAATTGCAATCTGCGGAGCTTCCAACATTGTAAATGGCTGCATAATCGTTACGTCCATGAGACCATCACTCATACTTGCGGTTGGAGCTATATAAACATTGTTTCCATACTGACTGGCATTGGCACAAGCTATCAAAAAGGCATTGTATTTTTCTGTGGTTCCGTCCTCACCATCCACCTCAATCTCATAGGTTTCCGGTTTATACTTCAAACCTTCAATCAGAGTACTCTCTATGTAAGAACGCAAACCACGTTTGGAACTGTTAGCAAACTTGCTACTGACAAAGGCATCAAAACCTACACCACATGTACAAAAAAATGGTGTGTCATTGATACGTCCGTAATCCAGTTCCTGAATAATACATTCATTTAACACCTGTAAAGCACCCTCGGGATTCATAGGTATATACAAATGGCGTGCAAGACCGTTACCACTGCCACAAGGAATAATCCCCAAAGCTGTTTTGGTATGAATCAGGGAACGGGCCACTTCATTTACTGTCCCATCTCCACCAACTGCAACGACAACATCTACACTCTTAAAGACTGCCTCACGCGACAAAACAGCGGCATGCCCCTTATATTCTGTATGCAACACCGTAATTTCAAAATTATCGGAGTTCATATATTTAGGTATCATGTCCACTATCCGCTTTTTATTTTCAGTACCGGAAATGGGGTTTACCAAAAACCAAATTTTCTTTTTCTTCATCATTTTATCGAGTGATGCAAAATTAAAGAGAATATTTCTGATAAACTGCATGATTTGGCACTTTTGTGCAATAATAATGTGTTTTTTCCATGAACATGATGATATATTAAAAAAAAGATTTATCTTTGCATAGTTTTTAAATTTTGAAAGAATTTAACATTAATATACATGGGATTATTACAAGAAAGATGCGCTAAGTACACATTGCCCCAAGAATTTATGTCTCAGGGAATCTATCCGTATTTTAGAGAAATTGAGGGCAAGCAGGGTACTGAGGTAATGATGGATGGACATCGCGTCCTGATGTTCGGTTCCAATGCATACACCGGTCTTACAGGCGACCAAAGAGTCATAGACGCAGGTATAGCGGCCATGCAACGCTACGGAAGCGGATGTGCAGGAAGTCGTTTCTTGAATGGCACATTGGACATACACGTACAGTTGGAACGTGAATTAGCAGAATTTGTAGGCAAGGACGAGACACTTTGTTTCCCGACAGGTTTTACCGTAAACAGCGGTGTAATAAGCCAATTGGTTGACCGCAACGACTATATCATTTGTGACGACCGTGACCACGCAAGTATTGTAGACGGCCGCAGACTGAGTTTTGCCACACAACTCAAGTACAAGCATAATGATATGGAAGATTTGGAGAAGCAACTCCAAAAATGCGAGCCGGACAGAGTAAAGCTCATCATTGTGGACGGTGTATTCAGCATGGAGGGAGATTTGTGCAATCTTCCTGCCATAATTGAGCTGAAGAAAAAATATAACGCTACAGTCATGGTTGACGAAGCACACGGAATCGGTGTGTTCGGGCGCCAAGGACGAGGCGTGTGTGACCATTTTGGACTAACAAAGGAAGTAGACCTCATCATGGGAACTTTCTCAAAAAGCCTTGCAAGCATTGGGGGATTCATTGCAGCAGACAGTTCAGTAATCAATTGGCTAAGACATACCGTACGCACATATATTTTCAGTGCAAGCTGCACGCCTGCCGCCACTGCTGCCGCACGCGAAGCATTGCGAATCATACAGGCTGAGCCTGAACGCCTTGAGGCATTATGGAACGTGACAAAATATGCATTGAAGCGTTTCCGCGAGGAAGGTTTTGAAATCGGTGATACAGAAAGCCCCATTATCCCCTTGTATGTAAGAAACACAGACAAGACTTTCATGGCTGTGGCACGTGCTTTTGAAGAGGGTGTATTCATAAACCCCGTCATTCCTCCTGCCTGTGCTCCACAAGACACATTGGTAAGATATGCACTGATGGCAAACCACACATTTGAACAGGTGGATGAATCCGTGGAAAAATTAAAGAAGGTATTCAAGGAATTGGAAATCATCTGAACAGTTTCCCAAAACAAGACATATCAGCAAGAGGCATCATAACGGTGCCTCTTACATTTTATATAATGTACGGAAAGCTATTGAATTGTTCATTTTAACACCTTATAATATATATTCTTTTGAAGAATCATAAAAAAGCACTAACTTTGCATCAGAAAAAACAACAATAAAACGTATATAATCCATATATATTCTTCCTTTTGACAAGTGCATATACACAGGCGTTTACGCTTGCCACTGACCTCAGATACGGCGGAAAAGATACACGAGCGGATGGAAGAGAACAGAGGAAAAGCATATAAAAACAAAATATGAAGATTTCTAACGAAGCAAAAATCGGTATGATGGGCACTGTCGCCCTTATTGTCTTGTTCTTTGGAATTAACTTTCTAAAGGGCATGAGCATTTTCAGCAGCGAAGCCATATATTATATTCAATTCAAAAACGCCAAGGGGCTTAGCAAGAACAGTACAGTATTCGCAGACGGTTTCAATATCGGAAGGGTAAGCAACGTAATCTATAACTACAAGGACCCCGGAAAAGTGTTCATCGAAATTGCCGTTGACAGAAATCTGCGTATCCCCAAAGACAGTAAGGTTATGTTAGACGAGGGAATGTTGGGCGGCTGTACATTGAATATGCTATTAAGCGGAAATGTTGCAGAAGCGTATGCAGAGGGCGACACAATCATTGGCGGAGACTCCAACGGACTGATGGAAAAGGCATCTTCGTTGCTGCCGCAAGTAGAACCCATATTGGCAAGAATGGACACTTTGTTGGCTACGCTCAACCGCATTGCGGCAGATTCGTCGCTGACACAAATCATACATAACACAGAGGAACTCACAAATAACCTGAATCAAAGCACTGTCCAACTGAACAGGTTATTGGCAAAGGATGTCCCCCAAATGACCAAGACATTCAACAAGGCAGGAGAAAACATCGTACAGCTAACTGCCAATCTGAACCAACTGAACCTGCAATCCACCCTGAACAGCGTTACGGCAACACTGAACAACGTGAACAACATGGTGACGCAAATGCAGAACCCACAGGGCACATTGGGAAAATTCATGAACGACCCCACCCTGTATGACAACCTGTCAAAGACCGCAAACAGTGCAAACGAGCTCGTGACAGACCTGAAGGCAAACCCGAAACGGTATGTACACTTCTCTGTTTTCGGTAAAAAGGAGAAAGAAAACAAAGAATAGCATTTTTAAGCTTATTTAAATTTAATATAAATAGCCAACCTTTTCGGGAAAACGCCCAAGAGGTTGGCTAATTTATAAAGACTCTGCAACTTACGATAATTCCACCTACATTGGAAGCATTACAAGATTTATTGTTATACGCCTGATTTTCTGATTATTATAATTTCAAAACAGGATTATATGATATAATCTCAGATAAAACGGCCATGGCATTTGATTAACAATCATTTGCGATTGTTTTTCCAAATCTTAATAAACTATAACAAAATTTTGTCATGTAAATTTTTATATCGAAATTTGCATTCGGAAAACAGGCGTACATACCCTTTTCTGAGATAAAGACAATAATTAAATAGAATAAAAAAAGGACATGGCAGAATCACCACAAACATTGTGGCAGAATTGTTTGGGATTCATTCAACACAATTTGAATCAGCAACAATTTCACATACTGCTGAAGTTATCTTAAGTGACAACATCAATACACAAACTTTAATAATAGGCATAATTACAATACAAATTATTATTATTACTCCTATAATTCCAATTGAATTTTTCAAAATATTAGTGCAACCAATTATTGTTTCAACAGAATCTCCCATTATTTTTCCAACAACAGGAATAAAACTTGAAACAGCAGCTTTAGCAGTTTTTGATGTAAGCCCATCAACAGAACTACTTAAAGTCCCTTCTATTGATAATGTACAAGAAAAAATTGTTAAAGCAATACCTAGTATCCAAACAATAGATGATTTTAAAAATTTTGCAATTCTATCTATCTGAATTTTATCTGAAATATTTGAAACTATTGAAATTGTCATAGAAATTGATAAAATCGGAATCAAAAATGAATTAATAAAATTTCCAATAAAATTAATCATAATCATCAAAACAGGTTGAACAATAGTTGTTGTTGCAATTGTTCCTGTTGTAAGCATTAATGTAATTAATAATGGAACTAAGGTATTCATAAAATTAGTTATATCATTTATAGTATTATAAACAATCTTATCTATAAATCCTACAAAATTAATATTATCTTTTAAAGGTATTTTAACAAACTTCTCTGTTTCTATATTATTTAAACTTGAGAAACTATTTTGTTTCTTTAAAATTTTTAACAATATTATATACGGCAATATATTTTTCTAATGGACTCAAATTAGCCTTATTAATAGGTTCCACCATTTCATCTAAATATCGTTCCTCTTCTACATATTGCTTTATTGGATAATCATAACAATCTGTATGAATGTAAAATTTTACAAATTTTAGAATTTATAGTAATTTTAAGAAAATAAAATGGCTTTGGGAGAGTAGCATCCCAGAGCCATTTTATTTTTTACATATATTTTTTTAGTAA
>CALGTV010000059.1 GCA_937902395.1 uncultured Ruminococcus sp. | reverse complement strand
CTCCGCTTTTGGCTTGGGGAGTGGTTTCTGAATACCACCGAGGGTGTGCCATATCTTGAATATATCCTTGTCAAACAGCCGAACATGGCTCATATCAGGCAGATACTTACAGAGCAGATTCAAAGTGTGGAGGGCGTGAAAGCAGTCACCGATATGACGCTAACTTTCGACCAGCGCGAGAGAAGTTTGCTTGTTGAATATACTGCTGACACAGACTATGGCTTAGTTACTGACAAGGCAATTTTAGGGTATAACAAGGAGGTGTGACGATGGCAGAGATTAAATACGGCTTATCTGCAACAGGATTCAAGCGAAAACGGCTACCAGAAATTTTGCAGTCTATCAATGCCCGAATATCTGACACGCTTGGGCTTAAAACACAGATTCAGTCGAATAGCGTTCTTGGTCAGATTGTCGGTGTGTTCTCATTTGAAATCGCTGACCTTTGGGAACAGGCAGAAAACGGCTACAATGCAATGTACCCAAGCACGGCGCAGGGCGTGAGTCTTAGCAATGCGGCAGGGCTTGCAGGTATACAGCTTATTGACGCTGAATATACGACACTTGTTGCAACGTGCTTTGGCGTCAACGGTACAGAAATCCCGTATAATGCCCAGATTACAGATGGCACGAATACATATAGCTGTACTGATGTGTATGCTCAGATTGATTCAGCTAGGGCTTGTGTTGTGGGCGTGAAACTGTCAGGGGCGGTCGCAGAGGGTACAAGCTATGCGCTGACGATTGACGGTGTTACGCAGACATACACGGCGGTCAGCGGTGATACTGCAACTAGCGTATTAGTCAGCTTGTCTGCATTGTTCAGCTTCACAGATAGGACAATGGCGGTTAATAATGACGCGCTACTCATCACGATGAATGACCAAGCGCAGACGATGAATGTTATCCCCGGCGATAATCTCACATTGTCCACTATCGGCTCTCCGTTTAATTTCAAAGCCGACACGGTGGGCGCATTATCCCCGAATATCGGCAGTATTACGCAGATTGTTACATCTTATGCAGGATGGGACAGCGTAGAAAACAACGTGGTGGCGGTTGTCGGTCGCGATGCTGAAACAGACATTTCCCTTCGTCAGCGGTGGGGCGCGAGTGTGTACGATAGAGCCAGCGCAATGGTTGAAGCTATTAGGGCGGCACTCATACAGACGGACGGCGTAACTTTTGCCATTGTCTACGAGAACGACACAGACGAAACGGATGCAGACGGCAGACCCCCTCACAGTATTGAGGCGGTAGTCGCAGGTGGCTCTCCGCAGGATATCGGCGCAACTATTTGGCGCACTCATGCAGGCGGTATAACGACATACGGCAGTCAGACGGTCACGGTCAACGATTCGCAGGGCATACCCCATATAATGCGCTTCAATCGTCCGACCGAAGTACCTATCTACTTGCAGATTACCGTTACCGCTAACCCCGAGAAAGAACTGTCCGGCGCGGCGATTACGCTTATTCAGTCGGCGATTGTCAACCAAGGCGCAGGGCTGACCGTGGGGCAGGATGTTATATTGCAGTCGTTCTACGGCACTGTCTACAATGCGACTAGTGGCGCGGTTGGCTATATGGAGATTCGCGGCTCTACGGACGGCGAAACTTGGAGCACCGACAATATAGAGATTGACGCACGGTCATTAGCTACATTTGACGCGGCGAATATATCCGTAACGATTAGCGAATAAGGTGGTGATGATATGGGGCATTTGAGATTAGTAACAAACAATCCAACACCGGGCGGCACGGATGGCGCGGTTGTGCCAATCCCTGCCGCGACAATCCCGATTAACGCCATTGTCAATACTGGCACGGCTAATCACTCGCTTGTAAAAGTCGCGCTACGTTGTGATGATGGCTACATGACCACAGGCGATTGGGAGGTATCATTTGTCGGTACTACGGCGGCAAGATGGAGCGTGGCAGACGGGGCGTTATACCCGACTGAGGAACTAGCCGAAACCGCAACATATACGCCATCGTTGACGCTTAGTAATGTTATTGGCAGTACAAACCGCGTCTTGTGGCTTAAGGCCAGCACGGACGGCACAGAGGGTAATGTGGTCGATACATCTGTTAGCCTTAGAGTATGGGGGCGTACCGTCCCGAGTGGGGGTGCGTAACCCATGCAAGACTACTCAATTATGTGGTTCGGCTTCAATGGGCAGAAAAACGCACTTACTTTTAATGAGGGACGCTTTCGTTTGCCCGGCGAAGATTACGACCTGTACGGCACGCGGCGCGATATTGCCGATGTGGATGAACAAGAATACGGTACACGGCGTGTTGTCGTAGTACCTGCCCCCGAACCAGAGCCGACAATCGACCACACTGACAGGATGCGTCAACATTTAATTTCACAGTTTCAATGGGAAATCATTGACGGGAAAATCTACAGCGACAAGCCTGTTTTACGTGCTATTCTCACGGCATTGGGCGCAGAAATGGACGAACTCAATCAAGCGGTGAATGACCTCAAAAACAAGCGGTGGATTGACACAGGCGAGGGCGTACAGCTTGACGGCATAGGCGAAATCGTAGACAGAAACAGACAGATTGATAAGGCCATTGCAATTCCATTTTTTGGCTTTTTAGGCCAGCCAAATGTTAAAGGATTCGGTCAGGCTAGATTTAGAGGCAACAATGAAACAACGCTGACAAGCTACATCTTAGAGGACGCAGAATACAAGCTGGTACTCGCGCAAAAAGTGCGAAAGAACAACTCGCGCGGTACGGCAGAAGATACTCTGCAAAGTCTCAAATTTATTTTTAACGCGCCTACCGTGGTGATGGAAGAGGTCGGCAATGCAAATATTGTCGTTGCTATCGGTAAGCAGTTACAAGATAGTGACAAAATCCTTGCTAATGCAGTTGACTTAGTTATTCGCGCAGGTGGCGTAGGCTTAAAATACAAAGCCTACTATCCAGCAGCGTATTTTGGTTTCTTAGGTCAGCCAGGGGCGCGCGGATTCGGTCAAGGCTCATTTGCTCAGATATTTTAATTTCAAGGAGGGTTAATCATGGCAGAAAACTTTGATTTGATTTTTGGTCAAAATGCCAGCCAGCAGTACGCATGGTCAGACAATGACTATCAAAATGGGTGGGGAACAGTCGGCAACATTCCACCAACAGCGGCACAATTTGACGCATTGCAAAGACGCGCCGATACGAAAGCGCAGGAACTTAATACGCGATTAGTGAGTGTTGAACAATCTATTGCTGGTGGTGGCAGTCAAAAGCGAGAACCAGATACTGAATATACTGCCGGAACTATATTGACATATGATGATTTGCCGATGAATTGGGTGATTGAGTGCATCGTTGGCGGCATTAGCAGTGCTAATGATATTACACTCCCATCGCCTATCGTGGAAGGTGCGAGAATCCTTGACGGTACAGTAACATGGGCTTTGCGCAAAATTGCCACATACGGCGGTATTGGTTATCGGCAGAGTTCTACAGCTTGCCCTACTGGGAGTATTGCTTTTTCGACGGCACTTCCTGCAGGCTGGTACCTTGAAGCCACAACAGGCGGCATAACCTCCGCAAATGACCTCGTTATCACGTCACCTGTTATTGGTGATACCGTAACTGACGGCACAGTAGTTTGGACAATTCGTGTAGTAGCAAGCACGGCGGATATTCCTGCACCCGTGGATATTAGCGGAAAAGCTAATGTCGATTTGGATAATTTGTCAGCGGCTGGTGAAGCAAAAATACAGTCAGTATCGCCACGATATTTGACCGATAGCTATTATGACGCTACTACAGGCGATTGGTATAGAGTCTATAGTGACGGTTGGGTAGAGCAAGGCGGTATATATACAAATACAACCAATACGGACAATGTTGTTATCAATCTATTAAAACCGATGGCGGACGATAAATATAATGTCAGCATAGCGCGGCGCGGAGCAAACGCTTATATAGCCAGTCAAATTGCCGTAAATCAGATTATGGTCAATGCGAACTCGCCGACATATAATAGAGCTTCAACGACATCGTTCTATGTTAACCAATTCATATCATACGACCCCACATATGGATTCGGTGACGCAGTGTGGAAAGTCGAAGGCCAAGGGGCAATATCATAAGAGGTGACGATAATGATAGGGAAAAAAATCAACAAAAACAACGCTGACGATATGGCGCAGTATACCGCAACAGCGCAATGGTGCACTGCGAACAATGCACATATCGAAGATAAAGGCAGTTATTATGAGGTTTGCGAGAACGTAACGCCCGAACCAACCACGGACGAAAAAATTGTAGCACTTGACGCGCAGTACAATGACGACAAAGCCGAACTGCTGACCGCATATCAGACCGCGCAGGTATATGGCGATACTGACACGATGGAAAGCCTCAAAGCTGATTTGCAGGCACTTGATAACCAATATGATGATGATTATGAGCGAATCGTAGGGGAGGGCTAATCATGGCAAAGAAAAAATATTGCAACCGTTGCGCCCACGATATGTGGTACAGCGAAGATGATAAGCGTTGGTACTGCACAAATCCGAAGTGCGTCAGGTACAAGCCACAGCCCGAACCGACCACCAAGGAGCAGACCGATGAAACCGACAAAGCGTGAACGCATTATCAGCGTAGTGCTCGCGGTGCTGGCGTGCGGGGGTATGTATGTTAGTTTAGCGGGCTGATTCGTCAGCCCGTTTTAAGGGGGTGGGGGTATTGCAAGAGGTTGAGACAATAATAAAATCATTGATTCCATGCCGTATGGAAGTGGCGTGGGGAGGAATTACAGGAGTGTTCGGGACAATGGTCACATTTCTTTTCGGCGCATGGAATGACGCATTAACAGCCCTAGCTATGTTTATGCTAATCGACTACATCACAGGCGTGATGGCGGCGTACATGAAACCAAAAGCTAAGTTATCGAGCAAGCGCGGTTTGCGAGGTATCGTCAAAAAGCTAGCTCTCATTACGTTTGTCGTATTTGCTCACTATTTGGACTTAGCGATTGGACAAAATATATTTTGTCTGTTGGTAACGTATGCGCTATTGGGTAACGAGGGATTGTCTATCACAGAAAACCTGTCACATTGTGGCGTACCGATACCAAAAGCCATCAAAGACAAACTCGAGCAGTTGGCGCATGAAAAAGAAGGTGCGTAACGTGGAGCAGATAACGCTCAAAGCACTAAAAGGGCTTGATTTGAAACAGCAGTTATTATTTGTCGAGTCATATCTGCCGGATGCGTGGGAGTATCTGACCGACACAAACGGCGTACAGTTGCCGATGTTTGACGATAATGATGAATTGGTGGTAAAGGGGGATAATCATGCAACAGGTAACGATTGACGAACTGCGCCAGATGGCAAGCGATGCGCGTGAGTCTATTTGGGCGCAGGCAGAAGCATACGGGCGTGAGCCTAAAATCTATCTGCATTGGACGGCAGGGCATTACGGCCAGTATTACCTCAATGACTATCATGTAGCCATTGATTATGACGGCAAAATCTATGTGGATTCTCCCCTCGATGAAGTGCTTGCTCACACGTGGAAACGTAATAGCGGTAGCGTTGGCATTACGCTTGCTTGTTGTGCAGGTGCTACAAGTGCCGACCTGGGCGATGAACCACCAACCGATGCGCAGATTGAAGCAATGGCGCAGGCTATCGTTGCGGTAGCTGATGGGCTATGGCTGACGATTGACATCAACCATGTAATGACTCATGGCGAAGCTGCGGATAACGTGGATGGCATTTACCCGCATGAAGAATACGGATGCTTGACTACATGCGAAAGATGGGACTTGCAGTATCTTGCTACTGATGAAAGCCCTTGCTTCATTAAAGATTACAACGACCCACGGACAGGCGGTAACGTGCTGAGGGGTAAGGCGAACTGGTATCGTAACTTGTGGCAGGGCAATAGCGAGAAGTAAAGGAGCGTGTTGATTATGAGCAAATGGGTAGAAATTCGTGATTCGATTGTTGAGGCTCTTAAAGTCGAAGAAGTAGGCCAGGATTTGAAAGCTCGTTTTGTCGATTGGCTCGGTGATGAGGGCATTGCGTTCATTCAGCCGATTGCAGATGCTATCGTGGACGAGTGTAAGAAGGATGCGCCCAACGAGAGCGGCTGGTGCAAAATCCGTGACCTGTTCGTAGTGCCTTGCGCCGTGAATATCGGTATGGCACTTCTCAAACTTGTTATCGACAAGGCAAAAGGTTAATAATCGTTGGGGTGTGTTCGGGGAGCAGTTCGCTCCCCTTTTTTTGTTGCAAAAAATCTCAAAAAAAAATATGTAGATACCTATTGACAAAATATATAGATAGCTATATAATATAATCAAAGATAAGGTTAAGGCAGGCATTGAGGGGGAAAGAACATGGATAAGAAAATGATTGGGAAAATGAGTGATGTAAGACTGGCAGCGTTGGAAGGTTTGCTTGAAGATAAATTCAGCTACTACGCCAGCGATGAAGAAAAAGAAAGCCTTGAGGATTTGTACAGAACAGTAAATGATACTTGCTTAAGAAGAAGCCTAGACAGTGAATACTACATCGAAAGGCACTTTGAAGAATATCAAGAAGCCTATAACGAATTCAATCAGATGATATAAGAATAAAATAGGGGAGGGTAAAACCTCCCCGAATCAAAGGAGGAAAAGAAAATGAAAGAGAAAATTTCACAGACCTTGTTGATTGGGAAAGCGGCCTGGGCGTTTCTAAAAAATGAACAACGAAAACAGCGTGGGCTTGACGCGCTCGCAAGTACTGTAGAGGACAGACTTTGGAAGAACCTTCGCAAAGTTGATGGCAAGAAACAGATTATGGATGGCTCTTATGGTGGCGGGGATGGCTCTTACACTGGGCGATGGACGGAATGGTCAGTTGATGAGATGAAAGCTATGCTAGATGCAGCAGGACTAGAATATGAAATTGGGCAACCAGTGCAATATATTTCTATCTAAGCCGAAACGCCCTACGGGGCGTCAGCCGGAACTAACCTACCGGCTCTGATGATGGCAGGTTGAAAGGGGATAGATAAAAATGAAGAAGTATATCATCAAAATGGAATATCGCGCTGACTGGAATCCCGTTGAGGGCGATTTGCGTAATGACAATGATTGGATTGTCACCGCAAATGAAATCGAAGAATTGGCGGCGGCTTGGGGGAAGGAAAAAGAAGAACTGATGGAAGAAGTCGAGGAAATTTAAGGAGGTTTTCATAATGATTATTAAATTGAGAGGCATTTTCGCAGAAGTTGTTGACCGTGTTCCAGAAGTTGGCAACAGCTTACCTGGGGAGTGCAGAATCACCAGCGTGGAAGATTATCAGATTGCCGATGGGTATCGGCAGGATTATTACAACTACGATTATTATGTCGTGACTAGCATTGATTACGACAACGAGGAATTTACTGATTATTTTGCAGTCCCAAAAGCCGAAGAAGATTGCGTTTTGTAAGGAGGAATCATGGCAAAAATAACAGAGGCGCAAAAAAAAGCGATGCTCAAATACCAAAAGACGCTTGGGCAGTTCTCAATCAAGATGCCTAAGTCAGAGCTTGAACGCTACAAGACGGCAGCTGAAAATGCAGGTATGCCGTTTCGTGCATGGGTACTTGCGGCAATGGATGAGAAGATGGATGACATTTAGAAGGAGGTTTTGACAATGGGGATTTTAGATTCATTCGTTACAATCGTTGATGATGACAAAGAGCCGAAGGAGAAAAAAGAATTGCGCCCAAGTCCCGCCCGCGAATTTTTAGGACAAGAATTATATGGGCTTGACTGTCGTGGTGCAAATCTTTATGTGCATGAAAACGCCATTGTAATTGACAGGACAGGCGGCGGGCTTTGGAATGTTGGCGATAGTAACTTCAAGGTTATCCCGTTCAAGTCGATTGTAGCAATTCAAGCAAAGCTGGAAACGGTTGTATTATCCGGGTATATCGAATTTGAAACTGCTAACAGCCCGCTAAGTACAGGGCGCGGGGATAAATCAGAACGCCGAAGCGAAAACAGCGTTATTCTAAGCGGCACAAAAGAACGCTATACGCAAGCGAGAGAACTGCTGCGGTATGTGTTTGAACATATTTGCAACTAAGCCCCAAAGTAACCGTCAACCATTTTCCTGACGTGGGGAAAATGGGCATAGCAAAAGCCCCTACCGTTTGGCAGGGGCTTTCTTCGGGATGGATTATAAAGAAGAAATGAAACTAGCAGAAGCTAGGGGATAGCTGGATGAGGGAGAACACGCGGCTCTCCCATTTGTAGAGCACGTTAAGCACGTCCAAAGCTCCCGCCATTCGTTGAACCGCCCTCGTTGCAGGTGTTCGTGCCTTGTCGGGTAGGCACTTGATAGCCGACACGCCTGAGCGCATCATCATTTGGTAATTTTGCGGATAACAAGTAGGACGGATTTTCCACCTGCTATCTACTACTACACCTATTATAGCACCGCTGATTTTTGCAGGCAACAAAAAAGTATAGCATGTAGCGGAAAATTAATAAAACTAAATTACATGTTGACAAATAAACCTAAATAGTATATTATAATATCAAGGAGGTGATAAACAATGGCGTATAATAGTTGTGAAATGAGAGTCGCTCGTGTCCGTAGAGGCTTAAGCCAGATTGATATGGCTGGTATTTTAGGCATCACCAAGCAGGCATATTGGCGCAAGGAAAACGGTAAAAATGTCTTTTCGCTGAAGGATTTGGACATTTTGCGCGAGAAAATTCAGCTAACCGACGAAGAACTGCACAATATTTTCTTTGCATGAGGGAGGGCTAAAAATGGATGAAATCAAGGATAGCAGATTGTACGACTTCTTGGCAGAAAAAGCCGAGCAGACTGAGCCGGACGAAACTTTTTTTGATGAAGCGATGGACTTTGCAATGGAAATGGAGCGTGATTTGCATGAGCGTGACTGAGCGCAGGGCGCAGGAAGTTGCCCGCCAAAAACGGCGCAACAAAAAAGACCTGCTCAAATTAGCAGGTTACATCATAACGTTGATTGCGTGGGCGTTATGCGTGGCAGGGTTCACAGATTTTATAGCAGGGGGTTGGTGAGTAGATGAAAAGATTACCGTATTTCACGCCGTATGGATGGCTACTAATTTTTCTTTTCGGTGTCAGCGTCGGCATCATCATAGCCATTGAAACGCTTTCACTGCGCGGCTTGTGGTAACAAAAAAGCCGCTAAACATTGGCCTGCTTAGCGGGAAGAGATGATTTGTAAAAATGATTATGTGCTCATTATAGCACAGCGAAGGAGGTTTTCGCAATGACTGAAAGTAAAATGGAACTAATAGTTCTTACCGTTTATACGGACTGGAAAACGAACGAGGAAACTGTAAAAAAGCGGTGGACAGTAAAAGGTGACACGATAGAGGATTGTTTCAAGGCCGCATATCCAACAGAACGAAGCTATCGGTATTGCGGCGATACAAATATTCGTTTTGAAAAGCCGGAAGTACATAAGAAATATTTGAAATGGAAATTTTACGGCGTAACTCCGGCGATGTTCTATGGCAGTGCTACGGTCGATTAACAGAAATGCAAAAGGCAGGTGTTTACAATGTATGACCAGTTTAATATTCCCGTAACGTATGAAACCGCACCAGATGCGATAAAGCAAATCATAGACAAGCACGAGGATAACTATCAGCCACTTCTCACAATGACCTGTGTTTCTTGGGAGGGCGCAGGCGGTGGGGCGATTGAGAACAGCCGTTACATCATGCTTTTCAATGCGCAAAATTGCGGTTTCACAGTTTGCGAAGCGTGGCTCAATCCAGACGATACAATCCGCAATGAGTCAGAGGTATTCATCGCGAGCGATGAAGCTAGTGTGTTCGTGGATTTTATGAAGAAAAAACAGGGGGTGGCATAATGGAAACTATGAACGAAATCGCAGAACGTTACAACGCTATAACGGCGTTGGCTGACGATGAAACAGTCCCGCAGGATGCAGTAAACGAAGCCTTGATTAAGGTTATGGAAGATGTGAAAACCAAGGGCGAGAACGGGATTCGGTATCTCAATGATGTACAAGAAGCAATCGACAAAGCAAAGGAAAACAAAAAGAAGTTAGACAGTTTCATCAAGGCAATGGAGAATCGCAAGAAACGTGTCGAAAGAGCGTATATCTTCGCCCTGAATTACATGAATATCAAATCGATTCTGACGGGCTGGGGAGAAATGAAAATCAAGAAAAATCCTCCGGCAGTAGTCATTGATGATGTTGCAAAAATACCGACACATTACCAGCGGCAAAAGATACAGGTTGACATTGATAAGGTCGCAATCAAGGCGGCGATTAAAGCAGGTGAAGAAGTGCCAGGTGCTCACATCGAGCAAGGCACATCATTGAGTTATTGAGGAGGAAATACAATGGCAGGTAAACCGATTTATGCAGCGTTATTGGCCGTACAGCAAGGCATTAACGCTCCCAAAGATAAGAAAGGCTATGGTTACGAATACCGCACCGCAGACGGTATTCTGCAAGCGGCAAAGCCGTTACTGAAAGAGCAGGGCGTTATCTGCATCTTATCCGACGAAAGCAAGCAGGTAGGAAACCGCTATTACATCAAAGCCACAGCAAAGCTGATTGACATTGCGACAGGCGATAGCGTTGAAGCAACAGGCGAGGCGGTTGAGCCGGATAAACTCGCAAGCATGGCACCGCCACAGATTACGGGGACAGCTTCAACGTATGCCCGCAAGCGAGCACTTGAAGGGTTGTTCTTGCTCGACAATGAGAAGGATGTGGACAGTAAAGAAGTACAAGATGCTATCAGAAATAGCCGTCAGACTTCACAGAATCGCCCACAAGCGTCTGCAAAACAAAATGCAGGTACTTCTAAGGATAGCACCGCAAACGGCGCACAGGACGAAATGAGAGCGAAAGCAATTAAGGCACTCAATGCAGAGATTGAGCGAACAGGTGTGGCAATTAGCGAGGTTGCAGCTATTGCTAAAGCCAAGTATGGCAAGACATCCGTCAAAGAGATGACTACAGGCCAGATATGTGAGTTGGCAAATAAGTTGGAGGCGTATTTGATGGAGCAGATTGAGCAGGCGAGCGCATGATGAGATTAAAAGATTTAACAGGTGCACGTTTTGGAAAACTAACAGTAATAGAGCGTGCACCTTCAAGAAAAGGGCATACATTCTGGAAATGTAAATGCGATTGCGGAAATACAAAAATTGTAGAAAGCTACGATTTGCAACATGGTAAATATTTATCTTGTGGTTGTGAGAAAAGACCTAACCCTAGAAAAATTAATATGATAGGGAGACGTTTTGGTACATTAACTGTTATTAGCGAAGCACCTAATCCATATAAAAGGAAACCTATAGCTTGGTTATGTAAATGCGAATGTGGGAAAACCATTGTTGCGGAAGGTGGTTTGTTACGGAGAGGATATTATTCATCATGTGGTTGTCAAAGGATTGAACTTCTGCGAAAAGCAATGACAAAACATGGGCTTACTGACACAAAATTATACCACTCTTGGAAATGTATGAAATATAGATGCTTAAATCCACATTATCATGAATACCATCTTTATGGTGGCAGAGGAATAACGGTTTGTAACGAATGGCTTACATTTGAAAACTTTGCAAAATGGGCGTTAGCTAATGGATATAAGGAAGGCTTATCTATCGACAGGATAGATGCTAATGGTAATTATGAGCCCAATAATTGCAAGTGGTCAACGGCAAAGGAGCAGGCTAATAATAAAAGAAACAATCATCTCATAACTTGTGATGGGGAAACTCACACACTAGCCGAATGGGCTGACATAAAAGGTCTTGATTATGGATGTCTTGAAAGTAGGCTTAACAATTTAGGATGGGATATTAAAACGGCACTAAATAAGCCGTCTAGGGGGCGAGGAAAACGGAAATTGTTAAAGGGAACATCGTAAAATTCAATGAAGATGGCACGGTTGTTATAAATGCGGCCGTGCCGGACATTGAAAGGGCAATATTACGGAAATATAACGATGTTGATGTAGGGTTTAATGACGGGCGGCGCATCTCAAATATTCAAAGACGAAAATGCTTTTCGATAATCGGAGAAATTGCAGAGTATATCGAGGGTTATCGGACATCGCAAACGATTGAGGACACAAAAGAAATGCTAAAGATGGAGTTTGTATTTCATCGTCTGCAAGCAATGGAGCGCAAGATGTTCTCTTTATCTGATATATCTATGTCAACCGCATCAGAGTTTATAGATTTTCTGATTCAATTCTGCGTTAAAAACGACATACCGATGCGCATTTCACCGCTTGAGTATTGCGAGGACATTGCCAAATATATTTATGCTTGCCTGGTCAACAAGAAGTGCTGCATATGCGGAAAGCCTGCTGACCTGCATCATGTCCAAAGCGTTGGCAGTCAAGGCTACCGCGACAAGATAAATCACATCGGCTTGGAGGCATTGCCTTTATGCCGTGAGCACCATACATCCATTCATTCTATGGGTAATAAAGAATTTATAAAAAAATGGCATTTGGAACCAGTGAGGATAGATGCCAAAATTGCCAAGTTATATAAGCTAAGCAAAGGAAAAGAACATGGACAGAAAAGACCTGACTGGCAGGAAGATGGGACGATTGACGGTTCTTCATGATACCAATGAGAGGAGAAATAAAGGTGTTGTTTGGATTTGTAGATGTGAGTGCGGAAATGTAGTCAAACGAACTACAGGAGAATTAAACGCAGGTCGTAGGTTATCGTGTGGTTGCATCCGCACAGGTGCAATGGGGGCGTGGAAAAATGGGAAAAGAGAGCGTTTATACATTGTATGGTGTGACATAATTCAAAGGTGTTTTGATAAGAATGACCCAGGTTATCAGCGATATGGAGCAAGAGGTATAACGATATGTGACGAATGGAGACATAACTATCCTGCTTTTAGAGAGTGGGCTTTCGCCAATGGATATAATGAACAGCTTACAATTGACAGGATAGATAACGATGGAGATTATTCTCCTGATAATTGCAGGTGGGCTACTGCAAAAGTTCAAGGCAGGAATAAATCTAATAATGTGCTTATCACATATCAAGGAGAAACTCATTGCGTTTCCGAATGGGCTGAAATATTAGGTTTTAAGTGCGGTACATTGAGAGAGAGATTGAGGCGAGGGTGGAGTGTTGAAAAAGCTATAACCACCCCATTAAAAAAAGAAATGAGGAAATAAACATGAACAAAGTGCATTTAATCGGTCGTTTGACGCGTGACCCGGAAATCCGTTATACGCAGTCAGGCAAAGCTATGGCACGCTTCACGCTTGCTATTGATGATGGTTACGGCGATAACAAACGCACCGACTTCCCGACCGTCACCGTGTGGGGCAAGACCGCTGAAACAATCGGCAACAGCTTGCACAAAGGCTCAAAGGTTGCAGTCAACGGCAAGATAACGACCAGCAGCTACGAGAAGGACGGTCAGAAGATTTACACTACCGAAGTCACCGCTGACATGTACGGCGGCGTTGAGTTTCTCGACAAGAAGCAGGGCGGCAGTCAATCGAATGAGATTGACATGACCGAATCTATCCCCTTCTAGCGCATAACAACACAACACCCCACCAAACGCCCCAGATTCGCCTGTAACGTGTGTCTAGGGCGTTTTTAGTATAGTTGTATACCCTGCATGATTAACACGCTTAGAACGGCTTACAGGGCGCGGGCGGCGCAATAATAAATAAATATATGCAAATACTTGCAAAAATTTATCAAAAGGTTTATAATGGTATTGTAAAAAGGAGGTGAGGAAATGACAGACAAGTATCTTTTGCAGCGTTTTACTCACAGAGCAGGCTATAATCAGGAAAGCCTTGCAAAAGCGGTCAAAATCTCAAGTAACAGCTATTCGATGAAAGCAAATAACAAAACAGACTTCAAACTGTCAGAAGTCAAACGGATTTGCGAAAAGCTGGGACTGACCGCCGAGGAGCGCGATATGGTGTTTTTTGCAGAGTAAGGAAGGAGGGTTGATATGGCTGATAAGTGCACTTGGTAAATGATGGAGGTAAGTTATGATTCATTCATTTGATAGTAATGTTGCTGAAGCCGTAGGAGTTAAGGGGGCAATACTTCTAAATCATATTCATTGGTGGGTTGAAAAGAATAAAGCTAATGAAACGAATCACTATGATGGCTATTATTGGACATACAATAGCGCAAAGGCGTATAGCGTATTGTTTCCGTATTGGACTCCAAAAACCATACAACGTGAATTGCAGAAACTGGAATATGAAGGGTATCTAAAAACAGGGCGTTATAACGACAAATCAACTAATCGCACAAAATGGTATACCATCACAAGCAAAGGCTACGCCCTTATAGACAAAGAACAGGACAAAAAGTCTGATTGCAATGGACAAAAACGTCCAATTCATCGGACAAAAACGTCCAATCCATTGGACAAAAATGAGTTTTCTTCTATAAACAGTAATAAAACATACAGTATTAAACACAGTAATAAAGGCGAAGAGGACAAAACGTGTTCATCAGAACTTGCAGAAGCGTTAAACGCATTCGCAGAGCACCGAAAGAAACTAAGAAAGCCGATGACTGACTATGCTAAGAAGTTACTTCTCAAAAAGTTGCAAAAACTGGCTAAGACGGAGCAGGAGCAGATAGCTATTCTTAATCAGTCGATAGAGAATGGCTGGCAAGGGGTGTTTGCTCTCGGTGGAGATAGGAAAAAGCAGAGTTATAACAGGCCAACAGCAGCAGATATGGCCGAACAAGCCAAAGAACTTCTAAGAAAGAGAGGCACAGACAATGACGGAACAGGAACAGGAAATGACAACGGAAATGCTGACAGCCGTCCTGCTTGGGTATCCTTCCAGTAAAGCAAATGCGGAAACGATAGCATTTTATGTTATGGCACTTGACGATTTATCTTTTGTCGAGATACGGGCGGCACTTTCAAAGCTGACAAAAACAGCAAAGTTCTTCCCTACGGTAGCAGAGATATACGAGGCGGCTGAAAGCGTCAAGAATACGGCACAGGGGACGGCAGAATTAGATGCAGGGCAGGCATGGGAAGAAGCTATGCGACTGGTCAAGACTTGCCACATGTACAAGCCGTGGACGTATTCAACGCCGGAAGTGGAGCAGGCAGTAAAGCAGTTCGGCAAGATGGAGCTGATAAGCCTTGAAGAAAGCGCAATGAATACGGCCAGGGCACAATTCCGTAATATCTATAACGGTATAATGAGCCGGAAGAAGGAACAGGAGCAGAACAAAGATGTTTTGGCAAAGCTGGGCATAGAGGCAGAAAAGCAGTTGGCAGGCACATCAAGGATGAAATTAGTCGGAGGCGGCAACGCATGAAACATGTAAGAATGACTCGACGCGAAATTCTAAATCCGTGGCTTAGCAGGTTGTCACCAGATGGCAGAGCACGATGTGAAGAAGAAATCGACAAGCAGGAGCGTGCAATCCACGACATGAAGGCAGGGACAAAGCCAAGGCGAACAGCGAGCAGGATTATCGAGCGTGAATTTGTGAGGGCATAGACTTATATAGGCAACGCATTACACGCACGTTGTAGGGCGTATGAGCACGAGCACAAAAGCAAATTAGGAGGTTATATTATGGTCGATAGCAACGAAGCCATTAAGAAAGCATATGAAAAGTTGGCAAGTGCCACAGGTGTAAAGATTGATTATGAAGATACAGAGAAGTTCTTGAGAAAGTTTTTGGGAGAATGTGCAAAGTCTGTTTTGCAGGAGCGTGATTGGAACTTGACTGTATTAAAAGGCAGACTTACGCAAATCGAAAAAGATATAGCCAAGGCAGAAAAATATTGCAAAGACCAATTAAAGCCTGATGTTGATAGGTGCATTCTTGAAGCTGAACTTAAACTTGATGATTTGGAGAAAAAGGTTAAGGCAAAGCAAAAAGAATTACAGAAAGCTGAGAACAATCCGTTTCTGTTTGAAATAATATCGCTTACTGAAAGTTTGAAAGCTAGAAATATACCAGACAAGGAGATAAGCGAGATAGTTACGACATATATAACGAGTCTGGGATATATCCGCTACAAAGAAGCACCCAAAGGAGAAACAGAAAGCGAAATGTTACGGGGGTTTGCTAGATGAGTTTTGCAAGAAAGCGGGCGCGGTATTCTCGAAAAGCCGAAGAAAAGGCGTTGCTAAGAGAACAGCAGTATAACAATCAGCTATACCGCAATATCAATTCGGTTACTGAGATTTTGAAAATGTGTGAGCCGAAGTTTAAGGATGATATTACGGCGGTGCTTATCCGGCAGATGTTCGCTATGTCGTTCATGGCGTTGCATGATGAATTCGGTTTTGGGCGTGAGCGCATCATGCGCTGGTACAAGAAAATGTTATCGCTACAACACGAATTGCAATTACATGGCGGTGATAAGCCGTTAGACACATTGCTAGTGGCACTCAAGGACGAATACAAGTTTGACCTTGATAAAGCGATGATTGAGGCTAATAAAGAGTTTGATGAAGCAAAAGGAGCGTGATTCAGATGGCAGAGAATAAATATAACCTGTCTGAATTACAGAAGAAAATCCCTTATAAAGTAGTAGCACCGATTCTTACAGCGTGGGATGAACAGTCAGATAACGATGTTACAGATTTGGCTAGAATGGCTTATGAAGCAGGGAGAAATTCTATCTTAAAGGAGCGTAAAACGTGGAGACTAAAGAAAAGGTAATGCAGGGCGTAGAGAAGATGCTAAATGCAAATCTTGAGGGCATGAGAAAGTTTAACGATGGCTATCGCGAAGGATTTGAAGATGGTTATAATACGGCACTCGAAAAGGCAAGAGAAGTCGCTGAAAAGTACAATCTGGGCGTTGAGCCGAAAGAAAAAGAATTAAAGCCAGCAACGCGATTCTTGGGCATATCGCTAGGCGACCAGGTAAATAAAATTCATTCGGAGCTGAATGAAGTTATAAAAGCCGTGATGGATAACGAGGGCAAGGAGCGAATTGCCGAGGAGATTGCCGATGTGCAGCAGGCGTGTGAAACGGCATTGGCAATATTGGGACTGACCGAAGAACAACGGCAGGAGATACGGCGCAAGGTGGTAATGAAAAACAGTCTGCGTGGATATTATGCGCCAGAGCGTGACAAATACGGTGATTGACATGTTAAAGCGTGAGATGAGGCGCAAGGGGCAGAAATGCCCCGCCCAGGTCGGGTATAACAAGTTGCAAAGGCTTGATGATACTTTGCAGAGAGAACGGCAAAAAAAGCACGTAATGAGTAAATCGGAGTTTAGGCGAAAGCTGATGAGGAGGTTGCATCATCATGTATGTTTGGACGAAGAAGGCGGAGCAGGAATACAGGGTGAGACACCCACACAGAAAGAATTTGCAAAGCTGGTCGGATTTTCCAGAAGCAATGGGGAGGTAAAGATGGTGGCAGATAGTAAACTTGAAGAAGTAATTGATTTGTTAGCTAAGTACGGAGGATTTAATAGAGAGTATTTACGTGATAAATTATTAACATTTGCAAATGAAAGGTGTTCAGAAACTAAAAATAAAATGAAATTTAACATTGGGAGGTATTATAAACATAGCACAGGGAAAATGATATTTATTTGTGGTGTTTGTTCAACCTATGCTTATGGTATGTGTCTTATGGCAGAGGATGTCTATGGTTCTTTTTCCCCAGTAGGAAACCATGAAGGGGCAACGGATAATTGGCGTGAAATTACTGAGGAGGAGTTTTTACATGAAAGAGAATAAAATGGCAGAAGTAGCTCAGTTGTTTGGCAAGGAGCTGGGCGAGGAATTCAAGGTGAAATTAACGACAGGGGAGGTTATATTGTGTCGTTTTTCTGAGACGCGTCTATGGTATTGGTGGCGCGATTGGTATATTAGCGACAAAGTGCTTGCGCAGTTAATTGCTGGCGAGGCGGTGATTGTTTGATGGAACAGCTAAATAAGTACAAAGCAAAGGCTATGCAAGAAACTGAGCGAATGATAGTAGCCAGTGAAGAATCATTGGCGAAATATAACGAAGGTTACAAAGAGGGCTATTCTGATGGATATGACAAGGCGTTGGAAAACGTGCAGGGGATTATCCGCAAATATAATTTGGGCGGCGGCAAAGAATTAAAGCCAGCGACAAAATTTGTCGGACAGTTGTCACTCGCGGAGCAAATAGCAAAAATTCACAGCGAGTATCTTGAAGTTATGGGCGCGGTTTTTCACAACGAGGGCAAAGAGCGAATAGCCGAAGAATTGGCAGATGTGCAGCAGGCTTGCGAAACGGCTATGGCTATCTTAGGATTGACCGAAGAAGAGCGCAGAGAAGCACGGCGGAGGGTTATTGCAAAGAATAGCAAGCGTGAGTATTACGCGCCAGAGCGTGACAAGTACGGTGATTGACATGCTAAGGCGAGAGATGATGAGAAAGGGGCAGAAATGCCCCGCCCAGGTCGGGTATAACAAACTACAACGACTTGATGACACATTGCAGAGAGAACGGCAGAAAAGGCATGTCATGAGTAAATCGGAGTTTAGGCGAAAGATGTTGAGGAGGTTGCATCATGTACGTTTGGACGAAGAAAGCGGAGACGGATTATCGGGCGAAGCACCCACACAGAAAGAATGAGCGCAAGGCAGGGACAGAAGCTCTTTGGGAAAACAAACCGCTTGATAGAACTATCGTGGAAGGTTATGCAGAGCGCGGTTGGATTTGCGAGGTCGTGAATAACGTAGTAAAACCTGTCCCGGTGAAAAAGAAAAAATCGGCCGGTTCGGTTGATGGGCATTGCTTGACCAAGGCAGAGTGTCGCAAGCGGTGGCGCAAGATGATTAAGCTATTCGGCGCACCGAACAAATACAGTATTCGCGATATATCACTAGCAATCGGGCTTAAATCTGATAGCGGGATGAACGGATTTATTTACAAGTACGGCATCGAGTTAGCGCAGAAATACGGAAAACTGCCGTACAAGGAAGGGCTGCGGATGCCGATATGGGCAAAGATTATGGAGGCGAAAGCATGACAGATTATTATTGGGGAATTCTGGTCGGAGTGATGGCAGGTTATTGCCTGTCATTACTCACGCTAGTGATGATTTGGAGCTTGTGCGTGATTGGCAAACAGGAGCGAGAACGTGACGGATGAAGAACTAGAAGCGATACAGTTCCCGCCCTGCCGATATTGCGAAGGAAAAGCAAGCGTGCGCAGGGCGAGTCAAGAATGGTGGTATGTTGGTTGCGAGTGCTTACTTAAAGAAGTTTGCACCAGAGAGTACGTGCTTGAGTGCGTTGAAAAGTGGATTAGGAGGCATGGGAAATGATTGAGCATTGGCAAGCGTTGGCAGCAGGTTTTCTGTTTTGTCTGCCTGCGTGCATAGTAATAGCGTGGGAGCGTGAAAGCAATGCTGATTGATTCTGACGAAGCAATTAAGCGTATGCAAAATGTAGCTGAACATTACTCAAAGTATGGCTACATGGAAGAAGTAATGTACAAAATGGCTGTAGGCCATTGTATTGCCGTTATCAAAGAAATGGCAGGTGATAATAATGACGTTGGACGAGTGCATAGCGTACCTAGAACACGTGTCCTTAGAGCGAAAACCAAGGTCGAGAAAAGCAAGGCAGATACTTAATTATTTGCAGGAACTAAAAGATGTCAAAGATAATGGTTCTGATTCAGAAATCGGTCAAAAGATTTATGATGAAGGCTATAAAGACGGATGGAATACTTGCGTTAATAGAAATAGATAGGAGCGTGGCGAAGATGGCAGAGAATAAAATGGCAGAAGTCGCAAAGTTGTTTGGCAAGGAATTGGGCGAAGAATTTACTGTCAACGACAAGTATAAAACAGAGTGGCATTGTAAATTCACAAAACGTGGTTTACTTTATCTTGACAAAACGTTTTTCGACTGGCAGGAAAGCGGAGATTATTTGTTGCAGTTTTTGTTGGTTGGCAAGGCGGTGATTATCAATGAAAGTAGGAGATAAAGTACAAGTAGTAGACAAGCCAATATCATTACTAAAACAACACGCAGGTATTAAGGGGGAAATTGTGAAAAAGGGATTTGGCAATGAGTGGTTAGTTGATTTAGGCGGCTATCACCAATGGTGGTGGGCTAAAGGCTATGATATAGAGGTGGTTGTCGATGATGAAAAGTTTGGCGGGGAGTTATGAAGATGCTGAAACGTATTAGCTGGCGTGTTCAGCCGATTGAACAAATCAAAAAGCGAAAGCAGCGGCGCAGGGATATGTGGGAACGGCACGAGAAGTTTGCAGAGTATGTTGAGCGTGTGAAGCGAAAGAAGGCGAAAGAATAAATGGCAAAGATTGGGAAGAAAAGCGAAGGGCTGAAAACTTTCTTAGAGTCGAAAGTTAAGCCGCATTTGTCACCGAATGAATATGATAAGTTGCTCGTGATGGTAAACGAGTTAGTCGGTGAAGCGATAGTGGCAGCATTTATTGAAGGGAAAGAAAGCATGGGTAAATAGGAGGGCTGACAATGAAAACTGATGAATTGAAAATGGCAAAGTTTATGCTTGATAAATTGGTCAAAGAATATCCGTCGATGTTTAACGAAAAAGGAAACCTTATGTATTGTTGGAGTCGTGATGCAAGTATAAGGGCAACAAGTCCCACCAGGGCAAAGGACGATATCAGACTAATTAGGCGGTTACTGCTGGAAGTGTCCAAAGAGTTGTAGGAGGGCTGACAATGACAAATAGGCAATGGCTTATGTGGAAGTTAATTGATATGTCTGATGAGGAATTTGCAAGAGTTGTATCTTTTGATTGCATTTATATGATAAGTGATAAAGACTCTAAAATTTGCCCACCAGATGATAGCTGTGGGGGATGTTGTCGGGAAGGCCGTGTTAAGTGGCTAAAGCAGGAGCATGTTGAATCTAACGCAATCTAACGCAATCTAACGCAATTAAACGAGTTGAGTTAAAAAGTTAATTCGATATGTTGAGTTAGAGGTGATGGAATGGATTTACAAGAGGCGATTGAATCGTTAGTAGCATTGAATTACACTATCGAGTTTAATCATTATAGCGAGGATGCGTTGATTGTGGTTATTAGGAATAGTGAGTCTGGCAGAGCTGATTATGATTTTATGACAGATTCGTACAGTGAATTTATAAAATATGCCGAAGAAATTGTTAATGCAGGAGTATAAATCTAATTCGACAAAACGAGTTAAAAAAGGAGGTAGCTGATAATGAGTGACGCTAATTTTGATGCAGATTTAGATAGAGATGCTAGGAAAGACAATTTCGAGAAATTATGTGGTAAAAACGGTGAGCTTGTAGAACTTAGGCGAAAGCAGATAATGATGGGGGCAGTACACGTTTTAATAAATAATTGTCAGTTGGGGTGTAAAGGTTGCCCACTTTTAGATAAAAATTCTGGTGGCTGTTTTATCGAAGACAGGCGGCCGTTTGAATGGGAATTACCAGAGGTGTAGGACTATGGCAAAGCATAAACACATACCGTATGTTGTCTTGGGTGCAAATGACAAGCCGAACAAGGGCATGATAGCGTATAGGATGCCGAATAGTGATATGTATAACCTGACATTTGTAGAGCTGGCAAATAATGGCAAATATGATTTCGGCGATAAAATCAAAACAACGGATATAAAAGGGGTGTACCAGTCAATCATATTCGCTAATGTTCGGAGCGTTGATACTGTTATCAAAGAACTGCAAAAGATAAAAGAGTTGATGGTTAATGATAATTTGCCGGAGCAAGTCAAAAATGCGGTACAAGATTTGATGGCGTTCAAAGAGAGGTACAGGGGGAACAAGTAATGACTGAAAAATTATTAAAACAGTGCCCGTTTTGTGGTGGCACGGCTACAGTATGGCAGAATTATGGTGGATTGTGGTTCGTGTCTTGTGATGAATGTAGTTGTAGTTTAGGAGAAAATTTTGAAACCGAGGAGGACGCAATAGATGGGTGGAACACAAGGAAGGATTCACAGGGCAAATAAATACGGAGCAAAGAAAATCGAGATTGACGGTCATGTGTTCCCGTCCAAGCGCGAGAGTGAGTATTACCTGCTTTATAAAGATATGCTTGAGAATGGCGAGATTGTCAATTTAGAGCTACAGCCTAAATTCACACTAATCCCTGCGTATACAAATTGGGCAGGCAAAAAGATTCGCCCCTGTCATTACACCGCTGATTTTCTATTGCATTTTCCTGACGGCAGGAAAAAGGTCGTAGAGGTCAAGGGCTTTCGCACACGCGATTATTTGCTGCGGCGCAAGTTGTTTGAGTGGCAGTATCAGCAGTTCGAGTTTGAGGAGGTCAGATGATGGACAGAATCTTAGAGCAGGGCAACAAAGAGCAGGGCTATTACGAAAAGTCAGCTATGCAGCCCCTTGAAGTCATGCAAAGGCTGATGACCGAAGAACAATTCAAGGGCTTTCTCTTGGGAAATTGTATAAAGTACCGCATGAGAAGCGAATTTAAAGGTCAGCATGATTCTGACGAATACAAAGCAAGGCAGTATGCGTATTGGCTAGAGTTGGCTGACATGGGGCAGACAATCAATCCGAGTGAGGATAAAGTGCCGGACTCGTACAGATTCAAGGTGGTGTGACAAATGTTAGGCTATTTCGGCGATAACGTCATGGCAGAAGTTGCCAAAGCCTTGGGCGTTGAACTTGGTGAGCCGTTTGTAGTTGAGAACAGCACAGACAAATATATTGATTGGTTTCGGCTGACAATTGACGGAGCGCAGCACTTCTCACCAGACCCGCGAGGCTTTGCAACGCTTCAAGGTCATAAAGGTGATTGGTGCATGGCAGATTACATATTGCCCGAACTGATAACAGGCAAGCGTGTGAGGATTCGGCGCAAGATTGAGCAGGGGGCGTTGTTCGATGTGGGTACATAAGTTTAATCGTGAAGCATACGACAAGCGCAAGGAGCAAGGCTTATGCGTTCAATGCGGTGCAGTTTCAGACGGTCATGTACGTTGTAAGCGTTGCAGAATGAAGGGCGCAGAGTCGGCACGAAGAAGTTACATGAAGAAAGCGGGGCTTATAAATGGCAAAATTTGACTTAGACGGCATCTATTCAAGGGTAATGCGGGACGGTAAACAGCAGGATATTTGTTGGACGGATTTAGTCTGGGAGGAGCGCATAGCTGAAATGCGCAAACATGATGAACCATGGCTTATCCGCATGATTCATATTCTTAACAAAGTGGCATCCGATATTAAGCGAGAATATCCGCAAGCACGATTGGAGCAAGTCAAATTTCCCGAGGGTCAGAAGGTCACTAAGCGATGGCTTAGAAACAGCTTGATTTTCTTAACAGCAGAATTACGGTTGGTATCTGATGAGATGGGCATTAAAAAGGCGGTGTAAGCGTGCAGGATTATTCAATACTAGCAAACGATATGCAGGATGACCGCAAGATTGCGGAGCGTTTTATCCTTAACTTCGAGGCAGAGCAGAAGAAGTATGACACTGCAAAGCGTGACTTTTTCGAGAGCCAGCAGCGCAATGTTGAAAAAGTGGGCGGTAAAGGCAATATGCCCGGCAATCCGACACAGGCGGCGGCTATACGTTCAGCGCAGTATGACGAGGACAATCCCTCGTACTTGTGGCTTAAAGCCGTAGAAATCGCGCTGAGAACGTTCGGAGAGCGCAAACGTATATTTATATCCGTCAGGCAGGAGGCGGCGCAGAAAGGCTGTTACAATGAGGGCAGACCTGGGCGCAGAGCGTGGGTTGTCTATGCACAGCGCAGATACAGCGAAGAAATTAGCAAGCGGTTTCTCAATGCACATGGATGGATGAGCGACAAGACAATTAGGCTATGGTGGTCGCAAGTGCTAGATTGTATTGTCGAGATTCATTTGCGACTTAGCATAAAAAAATAAAAACGGTAACCGTTTATTAAGGTTTTTAGGTGCTAAAATAGTAACATAGAGATTTTGAGAGAGTCACCAAAGCGGTGGCTCTTTTGTTTTGTCCAACGTAAGGGAGAGCGACAAAATGCAGATTTATGACAAACGGCTTGATGAAATAAAGCCATACGAGAACAATCCACGGCATAATGATAATGCTGTGGACGCAGTTGCGAACAGTATAAGAGAATTTGGGTTCAAAGTCCCTCTTGTGGTCGATTCTGACGGCGTTATCGTTGCAGGGCATACAAGATATAAGGCGGCGCAAAAGCTAGGCTTACAGACAGTCCCTTGCCTTGTAGCAGACGATTTGACACAGGAGCAAGTGAACGCTTTTAGGCTGGTTGATAACAAAGTCGGTGAGCTTGCGACATGGGATGAAGAATTGCTGAATATCGAATTGGACAATATTACAGATATTGACATGAGCGATTTCGGCTTTGATTTGGACATTGACGAACCGGACGAGCCTGTTGCACCTAGCGAACCGGATTTTCATTACAAAGAGCAATATGCCGTAGTAGTTACCTGTAAAAACGAGCAAGAGCAGGAGCAAACATATAACAAACTGACAGAAATGGGCTACGAATGTAAGGTGGTAGCGGTATGAAGGTAGAAGTACATAATCGCGTGAGCGACTTCAATAGCTACCGAGCCGCGCGTGTTAAAAGCCTTTTCAACGCCGAAAGCGGGTGCAATTTTGACATAGAAGCAGAATTTGACCTTCCCGAAAAATGGAGTATAGGCGTAGTGGTAGGTCCGAGCGGTAGCGGGAAAACATCCATCGGCAAGGTTATCTTCGGGGAAAATAAAATTTGCGACTATACGCAAGGGTGGAGCGCGGACAAGCCGATAATAGACGATATAGCACCTGACGGGGATTTTAACGAGGTAACGGGTGCGCTCGCAAATGTGGGGCTCGGTGATGTTCCCGCATGGTTGCGCCCTTTCCGCGTTTTGTCCAACGGCGAACAGTTCCGGGCAGGCTTAGCCAGGTTGATAGTTGAAAAGCCGAAGCAGGTTGTGGTCGATGAATTTACTTCGGTTGTAGATAGGCAAATCGCAAAAATAGGCTCGAAAGCGTTTGCAAAAGGCTGGCGCAGAGCTAATGAGGGGGGGGCAGGTCGTACTTCTTACACCGCACTATGACATATTGGATTGGGTGCAGCCCGATTGGGTATTTGATACAAAAACAAAGAAGTTCGACCGTTCCCTTCGGCAAAAGCCGAGAATACAGCTCGACATTTTCCAGACGGACAGCAGTTATTGGAAATACTTTAAGCCGCATTATTATTTAGACCTGCCGATGCCGATAGCGGCACAATATTTTGTTGGTACGGTAGACGGAGAACTTGCCTGCCATATTGCCGTATCGCCCATGTTCCAAGCGGGGGGATACCGTGGGACTCGCCTCGTAACGATGCCGGAATGGCAGGGCGCGGGCGTAGGCTTTAGGTTTTTGAATTGGGTCGCACAATATTGCCTAGATGGTAATGCTAGGTGTGGGCGGAAGTTGCCGATGTATTTCCATACGAGCCACCCGCAATTATGCGGGGCTTTAAGGCGTTCAAGCAAGTGGCGGCAATGTAGTGCTGAATTGTTCGGCACAAACAAAAATAAAACCGCCAAGTCAATAAATAGGCACGGCACAAGCCCCAATAGTGTAAAGTCTACGGGGTACGGCGGGCATTTCCGAGCGGTGCAGGGCTTCAAATATTTAGGAGAACGGCAATGAAGATTTTCTTATGTGGGCAAAAATCCTTCGGCGCGGCAGTGCTCAATGCGTTAATAGGTGCTGGGCATGAAATAACAGGCGTTGCCCCCGCACCGCAAGGGAAACGATATGACAAACTAAAGATAGCGGCTGTGAAGGCGGGTATACCGATTAGGAGCAATGCCGGTTCAGTAACCCATATTGATATACCGGACGGCACGGAGCTTGTCGTTTCCGCGCATTCCCATTGGTACATACCCGACCGGGTAGTACAAAAATGTAAATATGGCGGCATAGGTTTCCACCCGTCATTATTGCCACGGCATAGGGGGCGGGATGCGGTACGTTGGGCGGTAGCTATGGGCGATGCAATAACGGGCGCGTCCGTATATTGGCTTTCTGATGTTGTAGACGGTGGGGATATATTAATCCAAAAACCTATATTTATAGATAAGGCTTGGGATTACCACGACCTATGGAGGCGCATATTCCCCATAGGGGTGGATTTAATGCTTGAGGCCGTAAGGCTTATAGGCGAGGGAAGAGCACCACACAATCCACAGGACGATAGGTTTAAGACGTGGGAGCCACCGTTTGACCCGGACAAAAGGTTACAACGTAATGATTTATTTATGCTCGGGGGGCGGTAACGTATGAAAGGCGTTAATGAAAAGGAGTTAATTGAGGCGGCAGAAAAATTACAACGTGCTTGCCGGGATGACCACTTATGTAAAGTATGCCCGTTCGGTGACGGCGGTGAGTGTAAAAAAACTTGGGGCAATAAACCACCGTACAAATGGGAGTTGCCCAACACAAAATAGAAAAGGAGGTGGCAAGATGGCAGGAGGAGCAAGAGAAGGAGCAGGCAGACCAAGAAAAGAGATTGACAAGCGCGAGTTTGAAAAGCTATGTGCCTTACAATGCACGATGAGTGAAATTTCCTCATGGTTTGAATGTGATAAGAAAACTTTGATTGCATGGTGTGAGCGCACATATAATGCTGAATTCTCCACCGTATTCGCAGAAAAAAGCGAAAAGGGCAAAATTTCCTTGCGTCGGAGGCAATGGCAGCTTGCCGAGAAGTCACCTGCTATGGCTATCTTCCTTGGCAAGAATCTGTTAGGCCAGACCGACAAGGTGGAGCAGACACAGACCATAAACGGCGCAGTCCCTACGGTGCAGGTATACTTGCCTGATAATGGGCGTGATTCACATGATTAGACCACAACAGGGAGCACAAGAAAAGTTCTTGATGAGTCCTGCCGATATTGCTATTTATGGCGGCGCGGCAGGTGGTGGGAAGACTTACGCCCTGTTACTTGAATGTTTGCGACACGTTGATAACCCCGATTTTGGTGCCGTTGTCTTTCGTAGGCAGTCTAATCAGATAACCAATGAAGGCGGTTTATGGGACACGGCAAACAATATGTATATACCGCTAGGGGCAATGCCGAAGTTAAGCCCGTCACCGCAGATGGTATTTAAGTCCGGCGCAAAGGTTAGTTTCCATCATATGCAGTATGAGAAAGACAAATTCGGTTGGCAGGGTTCGCAGATACCCTTAATAGCATTTGACGAGTTGACGCATTTTAGCGAAGGTCAATTCGTTTACATGCTGTCACGTAACCGTAGCACTTGCGGTGTAAAGCCATATATTAGGGCAACGACAAACCCTGACGCGGATTCTTGGGTGGCAGAATTTCTTTCGTGGTGGATTAACCAAGAAACAGGCTACCCAATACCCGAGAGGTCGGGCGTTATCCGTTATTTTTACCGCTTAGACGGCTCATTTTTATGGGGCGATACGGTGCAGGAGTTGGTGGACAAGTACCACGCAGACCCTGCATTGTGCAAGTCGGTGACTTTCATAGCGTCCAGTATCTACGACAACAAGATACTGCTTGAAGCCAATCCTGAGTATTTGGCAAACCTCAATGGTTTGGACGTTGTGGAGAAGGAAAGACTGCTGAAAGGTAACTGGAAAATAAGACCATCAGCAGGGTTGTATTTCAAACGCGAGAACATCCGCATTGTGCAGACTATTCCGGGGCGGCTTATCAGCGTGTGCAGGTCATGGGATTTGGCGGCTACCGAGATAACCAACGAGAACAAGAACCCAGACAGGACAGCAGGCGTGCTGATGGGGCGGTTAAAGAGTGGCGAGTTCATCGTCTTAGATGTGATTCGGCAGGCGGCTAATGCGGCAGATGTACGGCGAATGATTGTGCAGACCGCAAAAGCTGACAGGTTGGAATACGGTATGCACACGATAACCCTGCCACAAGACCCAGGGCAAGCTGGCAAAGACCAAGCCGCGACCTATGTTAAGGCATTGGCAGGGTATAAGGTCAGAACGGCACCCGTTACAGGTAGCAAGATTAACCGAGCCGTACCGTTTTCAGCGCAATGGCAGGGCGGCAACGTTCTACTGCTTGCAGGTGATTGGAACAAGGAGTATTTGCAGGAGATGGAGGGCTTTCCTGACGCTTTGCATGATGATATGGTGGACGCAAGCTCAGATGCTTTCAAGCAGGTTGCAAATGCGGCAGATTGGAGCGCATTGATTAGCTAAAATGCTAGATTTATGCAGAAAAATGTATAACAGTTTGTAAAAAGGCGCGTTTTGACTTATAACCTATGAATAAAAATACAAAAAGGTGGTGATATGATGGCAGAAATAATCCATAATGACGGCTATGTGAATACGATACTAGGGCACGGCATGAAACAGTCTGACCCTTTCGCCGTGGGCAGGTTTGGCGGTGTTAATAGTTGGCTGGTTGACTACCGCGAAGCCGACAATATGTATACGTTCAACGGGCTTGCGCGGCGCATTATCTCACTACCTGCCGAGGACGCACTGAGAAAAGGCTTTGACATTAAGAGCAATGGCGAGGATATAGATAAGGCGACCGAGCGCAAGCTGAAGTCACGGCTAGAAGATTTGGACGTTAAAAAGCAGTTAGGGCTTGCGCTGTCATGGGACAGACTTCATGGCGGCGCGGCGGTGCTGATGATTGCAGACGATGGCGGCACGCTCGAAGACCCGCTGAATTTGGCAAGGTTGCGCCGGATTGAGCGGCTGGACGTGTACGAGCCAGAAGCGATAAGTTTCACAAGCGCAATGCTGTATACCGACCCGAGCGACCCGAACTATGGCAAACCGCAATTCTATAACATCATAGGCTTGTGGGGCAATGCGTTCTTGGTGCATGAATCGCGCCTGTTACTGTTTCATGGCGGCGATATATCCAACTACTACCGCCGCATGAGAAACGGATGGGGCGCGACTGTGTTTGAACAGGTACGGGCAGAACTTTTGCATTATTCGGGCGGCAATGACCTTGCTTTCATGGCTTTAGGGCGGTTGTCGCAGGGCGTGCTCAAACTTGCCAACATGAACGACCTGCTGATGAATGATGAAGGCGAAATGGCGGTACAGAAACGCTTGCACCTTATCGACATGGCGCGTCATATGATGAATACGCTTGCACTGGACACCGAGGATGATTACGACCAGAAAAATATGAGCCTTGGTAACGTTGACAAAGTGCTTGATGAGTTCCAGCAGGCGGTGTGTTCTGCAACGGGTATTCCTGCAACGTTGCTCTTTGGTCGTTCTCCTGCCGGTATGAACGCAACAGGCAAAAGTGACCTCGAAAATTACTACAACTTGGTGGAAGGCATACAGCAACACACGTTAAGGCATCCACTTTCACGGCTGATTGATGTTATAGCCAGTTGCTCAGACTACGGCATTAACCTGCCTAATGAGTGGTATGTCAAGTTTGAAAGCCTGTGGAACGAGAGCGAGAAGGAAGAAGCTGAGACAAAGAAGCTCAAAGCTGACGCTCGACTTGCTAAGGCAAACGCCATCAATACGCTTGTACAGTCGCAGGTGCTGGATGTGTCTGAGGCAAGGGCAATGCTTGCACTTGATGATGATTACATCATTGACCGTAGTATTGATACCGTGCTAAATACCCCGGCAGGTGATTGATATGCTGATATACCCGAAAGTCAAGATACAGTACCCGATGAGCCTTGAACGCGAATACGCAAGGGAACTTATCAAGTACACGCGCAAGGTTCGGGATATTTGCAAGCAGCATATACCTGCTATGGTTGACGCGGCTATGTGGAACGCTATCCATGCTGACGATTGGACGGAAGAACAAACCGAGGAAATAGATAAGGACATCACAGCCGAGGAAGAGGCGGCGATAATGGCTATTATCCTTGCAATGTTCAACCGAGTAAAAACCTTCAATCGCAGACAACAGGAGAAAATCTTTCGTAGTATATTCGGCTCTACGCCAAAGGAAATAAGCAGGGCTGATTACGAGAAGATACGGCAAATATGGGTTAATCAAAATATTGAGCTTATTCACTCAATAGACAGGCGGACGCTGGAAAGTATACGCTATGCCTTGAGCGAGAATATCATACGCGCCGTAGATAGAAAGATACTTGTCGAGGAATTAACAGAAAGTATCATGCACATGGCAGATGTGAATGAAAAACGGGCGGCTCTCATTGCTTGCGACCAAGTGGGCAAACTGAATAGCCAGTTGGCACAACTTGAGCAAATGAACCAAGGCGTTGACTCTTATATCTGGGTAACAATGAAAGATAACAGGGTGCGCCCAGCGCATAGGGAAAGAGAGGGCAAGCGGTTTTATTGGAATAACCCACCGAGCGATGGGCACCCGGGCTGGCCGATTATGTGCAGGTGCTCCAGTGCGCCGTGCTATGATACTGACGAAATAGGGTTACAGCCAAAAGCTGGCACATTCAAAATTGTGAGGTGATGGGCATGAATAGAGGGCGAGACCATCCGAGGAGGGATATTATGCAGAGATTTGACCAAGTAACTTTTGCCGCCACAAAGACGGCAGAAGGTTTCATCCGTGACACGCCGATTGTCGGCAGAACCGGGATTTTAGTATATCGCAATGCAGACGGTACAGAGCGCAGAGAGTACAGACCGCCCGAGGAGGCTTTCAAGGCTGATTCATTGGCTAGTCTGATGGGCAAGCCTATTACAATCGGTCACAAGGCTTTTGTGACGGCTGGCAATGCGGCGCAGGTTGCGCCTGTTGGCTCTGTACTGTCGGCAGGGCGGCAGGATGGTAATAACATCAAAGCCGATATTGTGATATACAATCTTGACACCACAGCAAGAGAGTTATCTTGCGGGTACTCGCTGAATTTGGACGAAACGCCGGGGACTACACCCGAGGGCGAACATTATGACGCAATTCAGCGGGATATTGTCTACAATCACATTGCGATAGTCCCACAGGGGCGGGCGGGTATTGCACGGCTCAATATGGACGGTTCACAGGTGATTGATGAAGAAAATCCGAAGGAGGATAAGAAAATGGCTGAAATGACTAAAGTCCGCCTTGATTCGGGGATTGAATACGATTGCGCCCCCGAGGTCAAAGTGGAAATTGAAAAGATGCGCAAAGACAGCGCAGACGCTAAGAAAGAGTATGACAAGTTGCAGGCGAAGTTTGACGCGCTGGACGCTGAACTGAAAAAGGAACAGGAAGGGCGCAAGGCTGACGCTGAAAAGGCGAAGGCAAACTTTGACGAAGCTATCAAGGCGCGTGTGGAACTGCTGAAAGTCGCCGAGGCTCACAAGGTCGCCAACGCTGACAGCATGACCGACACCGAAATCAAGACGGCGGTTATCAAGGCGGTTCGCGGTGACGCTATCAACCTTGACGGCAAGTCCGCTGACTACATCGAAGCGGCTTACGACATGGCAAAAGCCGATGTTAAACAGCATGAGGACGGCATGGCAGAACAGCGCAAGGCTACTCAGACCCATGACGATGAAGGCGCACAGAACAATGACGCGGCAGATGACCCCGAAGCAGCTTATGCAAAGCTGATTGAAGCAGAGCGTCACATGTACGAGAAAGGACGTGAATAATATGGCACAGGTAAAGGCTTTTGAATGGTATCAGCAGAATATGCCGATTGCCATTCCCGGCATGAAGGCAGATTCTACGGTTGATGTAGTTGATTCGTTCATGGCAGAGGCCGCACTCAATCCCGGTGATGCAGTAATTCGCGGTACTGGCGACCAGCAGGTAAAACCCGTTTCCGCTGCCGACGATATTGCAAATGTTATCGGCATTGCGGTGCACACGCACAAAGATTACAGCGGTTCTGGCGCATACTACGAGGAAGATTACTGCCTGCCCGTTATGACCTTCGGCGATGTATACGTTGAAGTTGCCGACACGGTTACGGCGGGCGGCGTTGTTGCTATGGGCGTAACTGATGAAGGCGCGGGCTTTTATGCACATGGCGCAACTGTTACGACCTCCGTAACGGCTGGATATCGTGAGTACACCATCACGACTAATGCCGCTGCATCCACCGACACGGTTACGTTTGACAGTGTTACGCTGACTGCTGGCACGGACTTCACGAGTGGTGCAAGCGCATCCGCTACGGCAGCTGCTATTGCGGCGGCTTTTCAGGCGAACGCTACTTTGGCTGCTAAGTGGGTATTTACTTCTGACGGTGCAAAGATTGTTGTTACCGAAAAAGAAGCGGGCGGCGGCGATACCCCTGGTAACATGACCTATACGGGTACTGTTGTTATCAGCGCAGGTTCTGCGACTTCTTCCGCAACCACTACCACCACGGCTACTGATGTAACGGGCATGACCTATCTTGCAAGCGGTGTTGAAGGTGACATCGTCCCGGTTCGTATTCGTAAGTAAAGGAGTGATATTTAATGGGTATGCACAACAAAAATGGCCGCTACAATGCAGATGAAGCGGCTTATATCAAAAGCGTCGCACAGCGCAATGACGATGCGTTTTCTTTGTTCCTTGCGCGTGAACTGACGTATATCAGAACGCAGGTTTTGCAGGTTGCAAAAGCACCGATGAACGCTTTCCGTATTTTTCCGGTGCAGACGGAAGTTCCGGCAGGTGCTGCAACTGCTATGCAGAGAGTATACGACCAGACGGGTATGGCTAAAGTTATCAGCAACTATGCCGATGACCTGCCCCGCGCTGATGTAGTCGGTCAGGAAATCCCCACCAAGGTTCTGACACTTGGTGATTCCTACGGCTATAACGTCGTTGAAATCGAACACGCGCAGTTCAGCGGCGTGAACCTCGAAATGTACAAAGCGCAGGCAGTCCGCCGTGCTATGGACATCAAGATTAACCAGTTGGCATGGTTCGGTGATGCCGATGCAGGTGTAACGGGCTTCATCAATAACCCGAACCTCACGGCTGTAACCCTTGCGGCAGATGGTACGGGCAGCAGCACTAAGTTTGTGGACAAAACGCCTGACCAGATTATCCGCGACATCACGCAGTTGATTAGTGCCATTAACGTGGCCACCAACAACGTGGAGAATCCGAACATGGTTCTCCTGCCGACCGAGGCTTTTGACCATGTTGTTATGACCCCGCGTTCTCAGTACAGCGACCTGACCATCCTTGAGTTCTTGCGTCGTAGCCATCCCGATGTTCGTTTCGAGAAAGTCGGCGAGCTTGACGGTGCAGGCACGGAAGGCGCAGACCTGATGATTGCAGGGCGTTTTGACCCTGACGTTGTACGTCTCGAAATCCCCGAACGTTTCCGTCAGTTGCCCGTTGAAAAGCGTAACCTCGAATACGTTGTTGACTGCATTTGCCGCTTTATTGGCGTAACCATCACCATCCCGATGGCGTTCTCCAAGGCTAGCGGTTGTTAATTAGGAGGGCGGTATTATGACGAACCTTGTTAATAATACTGCCCGCCTTATCATTATTGCGGGCAAGATGTACATCCCTCGCAAGCCTGTGCAGGTTGCCAATTTGGATGCGCTCAAAAGCAAATATCCTGAGATTGGCGCAATGATAAGGGCGGGGCAGTTGCTTGTTAAAGATGAGCAGGAAGCAAAAAAAATCGAAGCTGAGTATGAAAAGATGGAGGTTGACGAACTGAAAGCCTATGCCAAGGCTCACGATATCAAGCTGGGCAGGGCGAACAAGAAAGAGTCAATCCTCGAAGTTATCAAAAAAGCCGAGGCTGAAAAGTGGGCAAAGAAGGGGTGATGCCCCATGTATACCACGCAAGAATTAATTAGCGTTTTTCGTCTAACAATACCTGCGATGGCAGAAGTCACAGACGAAGAACTGACAAGCGACATTGAAATATACCGCGATTATGTGAGCGAGAAACGCTTTGGGAAGTTATTCCCGAAAGCGTTATCTTACTTTATTGCGCACATGAGAACGCTTAACGACATGATAGCTAATGCCGTAGCAGATGGTGGCGTTGCTGATGGCAATGTTGCAACAGGCGCACTTATTCGCGAAAAAGAGGGCGATTTGGAGCGTTCGTACGCTGACCCTTCTGCAAGCGGTAGCGGCGACACTGAAGCAGAGGCATTGCTGAAAAAGACCTTGTATGGGCAGATGTTCCTCCAGCTACGCGCAATGGTTATTGTACCTGTTACCATCAGACGGGGCGGTGGATGCTGTGGCTGGCGTTATTGACCGTGACTTAGGTTTTAACCGAATAATGCGCGACCTGCAAAAGCTGGATGGCATGGAAGTTGTCGCAGGTATGCTCAAAGATTCGGGCAAAGCAAGTAACGGCGCAAGCTATGTCGATATTGCGACATGGAATGAGTACGGCACAAGGCGTATACCGTCAAGGCCGTTCATCCGTATATCTGCTGACACAAACAAGCAGGCATGGGCAAAGTTAGCGCAACAATGCGTCAATGATGTTATCGATGGTGACAGCCCGAGGGATGCTGCGCAGGTTATCGGTCACAAAATGGTGGAAGATATACGCGAGGTGTTCGGCGATACGTCAAAGCTAAAAGCTAATGCACCTTCCACGATTGCCAGGAAAGGCAGGAACGAGCCGTTAGTAGATAGCGGCGAAATGCGACGGCGTGTTAATTTCAGGATTGAGGGGTGATGATGTGAGTTTCAGAACAAAGCAGACTGTTGAGCGTATCACAGGCGGTTATTATGACGATGATGGCATGTGGAACGAGGGGCAGGCTGAAACGCTTGAAATTATCGCATCAGTACAGCCCTTGAACGCCAACGAAAAACAGCAGTATGTTGACATGTTTCCGGAAGGTGCAGTCAACTATAACGCCGTCAAAATCTACAGTAATACCCAGTTACGTGTGGAAAAGCAGGAGCAGGGCGAAGTCGCAGGGCAGGAGGCTGATGTTCTCCTGTGGCGCGGTAAGCGGTACAAGATAATCAACTGCGAAGAATGGCAAAGCAATGTAATAAGTCATTTTCGCATGGTAGGCTGGGAGGTCGGTGCGTATGGTGAATGAAACAAGAAAGTTCCTGCATGATACGATTGCCGACCTTTTAGGCTTAGAAAAGAAGTCGGTTATCTGGAACAGACAAAACGGCTATAAGCAAGCGACACCGCTTGTAACGCTTATGGCGTATTCAGAGCAGGGCGAGGCGATGGCAGATATGCTCCCTACCGAGAACGATGGAGAGTACGATTTGAAAACGCCGACACAGTTTGTGCTTGAAGTGCAATACTTCGGCAACAAGGGAACTTTCCCCGTTGATGAGTTAAGTAGTCTAGTAAGGCAATGGGACAGACCGACAGTTATTGATTTAACACAAAATGCAGGCGTGGCGTTTCTCTACGCTGACCCGATTCAAGACTTGACAGGGCTGGAAGGCAATGAGCAAGTCTATGAGCCGAGGGCGGCAGTTGACCTGCATTTTAGATATACGGCAGTTGTAACCGATGAACCGGGCTATGTTGACACCGTAGAAGTGCATGGAGAAACGCCGAGAAGTATGGATTGGACGATTACTGATGATAAGGAGTGATTAACGTGGCGAATCTGGAACGCGTGGTTTCGGTAAATATCAGTCTTAACACCACGGGTATCAGCGTAGAAGGTTTTAATACTATGCTGATTGTCGGTGCTCATGCAAATAGCCTTGCGCGTGTAGAAACTTACACGCAGGCAAGCGATATGATTACAGCAGGTTTCAGCGATACTGACCCTGTATATTTGGCGGCGGTTGACGCATTTAGTCAGACACCGAGACCACGGCAGGTTAAGATTGGTCGCAGACAGGCGGCAAGTGTGGCGGTGACGGTTGCAAGCCTCACCAGTGCAGGCGTATATAAGCTGACCGTTTCGAGTTTGGACGATAACAGCAATGTCGTGGAAAAGATGTACAGCTATACCAACGCAGGTGGTACAGCAGGCGATATTCTGACGGGGCTGAAAGAGCAGATTGACGCTGACTCTACGGCTGTAGTTACGGCGGCGGTTAGTGTCGATACTCTCACCCTCACAACTACGGGCGGCAACGCTTTTGCCGTTGCTACGAGCGCGAACATGGCGCAGAGTGTGGCAAGCGTGACCGAGACAATCCCCCAGACTATGGCGGCTATTCAGAGTTACGACAATGACTGGTACGGCTGGTGTCTCGCAAGTCGTGTACAGGCTGACATTTTGGCGGCGGCAAACTGGACGGAGAGTGTGCGCAAGCTGTTTGGCACGGCTATTGCAGAGGCAGGGGCATATAATCCCGAATCCACCACGGACACGGGCTATTTGCTCTATAACGGCAATTTCTATCGTACCTTTTGGTTCTATCACAAAGACGCGGCAACTGACTTCCCCGAGGCGGCAGTTATGGCGCGGTGCTTTGCTATCCTACCCGGCGGTGAAACGTGGGCAAATAAGAAACTTGCAGGCGTAACTACCGACCCGCTGACCGAAACGCAGTATATTGCTATTACTGGCAAGAACGGCAACACTTTTGAGCGTTTCCGAAATATCAGCATTACGCAGAACGGCAAGGTGGCGGCAGGCGAATGGATTGACGTAATCCGTTTCCGTGACTGGTTGCAGGAAGAAATCACCGTCAACGTGTTCAATGCGCTTGTGAATAGCGACAAGATACCTTACACAGATGAAGGCATCGCAATTATCGAGGCACAGATTCGGCAGGCTCTTGAACTTGGTACGCGGCGTGGTGGTATTGCGCCGATTGAGTACGATGAAGATGGCAACGAGAATTACGGCTACACCATCAGCGTACCTCTTTCTTCTTCGATTAGCGCAAATCAGAAAGCTACTCGCGTATTGCAGGATGTGTCGTTTACGGCTCGCCTTGCAGGTGCTATCCACGTTGTCGAGATTACAGGCTCGCTGACTTATGAAAATCTCATTGTCGGCGGTGCTACGGCGTAAGGGAGGTATAGAAAATGGGATTGCTTACTAAAGGCGTGCTGACTTACGACCCAAAAAAAGTGGTCGTGGTGTTCGGTACTTCTACAATTACGGGCTTTGCCGAGGATGAAATGATTACCATTGCACCCCACGGCGAAGGTTTTACGAAATACGTTGGTGCAGATGGCGAGGTGGCGCGTGCTATCGACCCGAACGACACTTTCACAATTACGTTGCATTTGGCGTATACGTCTAAATCGAATACGTATCTGTCGAAGGTGCATAATGCTGACCGTGTGACGGGCTCTTTCCTCCAGCCGTTCCTGATTAAAGATTTGAGTGGTGACACGCTCTTTTCTTGCGAACAGGCATGGATTACGAACTGGCCAGAGTCTACTCGCGGTCGTGGCATTGAAACCAACGATTGGGAACTTGAAACGGGTCGCGTGCTGAATCCGATTATCGGAGGTAATGACTAATTATGTTTGATGGCGGCAAAATTACAAAATGGAAACAAGGCGAATACGAATTTAGTATTCGCATGATGAACCCGTTTAGGGCCATGAAAGTTCTTGGCGACTTGCAGAAACTCATTATCCCTGCTATTGGCGGCGCGGCGGCAGGGCTGAATGATTCAAGCGAAAATGCAGAGGTCGTTTCGGCTATTGGCGGCGCACTTGCTAACATTGCTGAGAATGTAGACGGCGATAAGTTACAGCTTGCCTGTAACCTTCTTCTTGACCCTGATTATATCGCTGTGAAGGAGAAGGACAGCAAGTCTTTTGTGAGTGTTAGCCACGATGATTTGGCAGCTATCTTCACGGGCAGACCGTGGGATATGTTGGCTCTTTGCTACAAAGTCTTTGAGGTTAATTTCTTGGATTTTTCCACGTCCTCGAGCGTCCCGATTGGCGTCCGAAACGCATTAAGCGAGATAAAGACGATGTTCCAGGGCGTATCGGGGAATACTTCGGCAGAATAACATTTATTTACCGAGCGATTGATAGCGGCATGATATCCCTGCCCGATGTTACTTCGGGTAGGGTGACACTTGCCGAAATTGCAGAGGTAAATCATTATCTTGACATGAAATCTGATATTGAATATTACGCCAATGAAAAGGCGATGAAGAAAACGCAGAAAGGAGGGCGGCATTAATGGCAAGCGGTGCAGTACGAGAATTAATCACTAAGATTAAGTTTCAAATCGACAAAGCTAGTGAGTCGAAAGCAAAAAGCACAATGCAGGAGCTAAAGCGACAGCTAAACAACTTCGCTAAAAATCCTACAAAAGCAAAGATTGGTGTTGATACTACACGCGCTACATCGTCTATTCGTAGCTTAAAAGCGCAATTAAACGCAATAAGCGGTAAGACTGTTACCACCTATGTTCAAGCTAAGGCGAAAGGCGTAGGCGCATCAGCAGTTGCAAAAGAAGCAACAAATGGGCTGGGTAGTGGGCTTGCCGGCGTGGCTGGCGTTATCGGCGGTGGTATGGCTATCTCCCAGATAAAAGATACCGCTGACGAAATGATGAATCTTGACGGTCGTTTGCGCACGGTTACAAAGACCGAAAAAGAACGCCTTGATATTGAATCAGAACTATATAAACGGGCGCAAGAATCACGTCAATCCATGCAGGCTATGGGCGATTTGTATTTCAAGGTCGCAAGAGCCTCGCAGGAAATGGGCTTTGCTCAGCAGGATAATTTGCGAGTAACGGAAACAGTTTCTAAAGCCCTTGTTATCGGTGGCGCAAGCGCACAAGAAGCAAGCGCAACAATCTTGCAGTTAGGGCAGGCTTTAGGCAGTGGACGTTTGCAGGGCGATGAGTTGCGTTCTCTTGATGAAAACGCATCAATCCTTATGGGACACGTTGCAAAATACTTCAAGACCAACGTTGCAGGGTTAAAACAACTGGGCGCACAAGGTGAACTTACATCCGATGAAGTAATGCGAGCCATTCTTTCGGCTAGTGGTGAGATAGATAAAGAATTTTCTAAAATGCCTATGACCTTCGGTCAATCTATGAACATGATGAAAAATTCATGGGATAGATTTATTTTAGGTGTTGAGCAGAAGTCTAATATCTTCTCATTTATCGCTCGTGCATTTACAAAAGCCTTTGATAACATGGGCAATAAACTGCATGATGTTCTTACCCTGTTAGGCTCTCCTGACGCTAATAAAATGGTGACTATCACCGAAGCGGAAACAGGCGAGCAAAAGCAGATAAGCGAAACGGACTACTACAATCAAAAAGCAAAAGAAAATCCTGCATTGTTTCAAGCAATTCAAGGTTTCAAGAAATTGGGCGAGATGTTCGACAATCTCGATGGCAAGTCGGGCAATCTTGATGAGCAAATCGGCGGTGTAATTGAAACGCTAATGGAGATAGGTATGGTAGTTGTGCCTCTCCTCGCTGTTATTGGCATGATTGATGCGCTGATTGCGTTGCTTTCCCCGTTTATAACGTTGGTTACTTCGATAGGTTCAACGATAATGGGCGTATTATCGCCAATATTATCAGCAGGTCTTGCACCGTTGCTTGCCATTCTGGGCGCAATCGCAAGCGTTATATATTTTGTCGGCGAAAATTGGGAGACGGTCGTTTCGTGGTTCCAACCGGGCATTGATTCGATGATGGACGGCATCGCGCAATTACAAAGTGCATGGGAGAATTTACAGCCGTTTATCGCGGCGATAACGCCACTTTTACAAGCTATTGCAACGGTTATCGGCGGTGCTATCGTTGGTGCGGTATCGCTCTTATGGCGAATGTTCACGGCGGCATTTAATGCCATTGCAGGGCTTATTAATTGGGTGGCAGGCTTGCTTGGTGGGCTTGGCGAAACTATCCAATGGCTTGCAGGCGGCTTAGCAGGATTGATTGATAAGGCGGCGCAGTTTATCGGCATGAGAGGTGCGATTAACGGCACGAATGAGGCTATGATTCAAGGATGGATGAATCGCGGCGGCGGTGGCAGTAATGTAAGCAACAGCCAAACAAATACATATATCCTTAAAAATCCGCAAGAAATGAGAACCGCACAAGCTGGCGCTAATGATTGGTTTACCACAGGTGATTTTAGGTAAGGAGGTTCGATTATGGCAACATATCCAAAAATCACACGTGACATAACCGAGCCTGCTATTATTGCTGACCTTAAAGTTGATGTTGTTATCAGCAAAGAAACGACATTTGATAGCGAGGTTACGCAATACCCCGTAGAAGATGGTTTTCCTGTCGCTGACCATGTAACTCGTAACCCGATGGGGCTGACGATGGAGGTTGTCTGCACTCCCACGCCTGTTACCTTCTTTGCCGATTTAGGCGCGAATCAGAACCGGCTGAATGAAGTCACCAACGCCATTATGAAGATATACAACGATGGTGAGCCTATCACAGTAACCACGGCAGACGCTATTTACAAAGACATGGTTATGACACACGCGCCTTTGCCTCGTAAAGTCGAAGATGGGCTTTGCTACAAAATGCAGATTGACTTTGTTCATGTGCGCAGGGTAAAGCCCAAGACCGAAGATGTGCCCGAGGGACAGACAAGCAGCGAAGCAGAGGGCAAAAGTGGCGAAAGTGAAAAAGATGGTGGCACGGCAGACCAGCAGGACATTGGCACGGGGCTGACTACGGTGGATAACACTGCTACTGTTGAAGTAGACACATCTTTTCAAGACTACGGCAATATGGGCACGATATTCACGGGCAAAGAGATTACGGCGTTTGTCTGCGCAACGGTCATTTCTCGGATTCTGTAGGAGGTGCAGGTATGATACAGATAAGCATGATTGACGCTAACGATTTTGTAGAAACTGTCACGCTTGAAGGTGAACCATACAAGTTGCACTTCTCATGGAATGACTTCGCGCAACAGTGGACTGTCGATGTGCGCAATATGCAGAACGAGGATATTGTTCGCGGTATCGCCGTAGTGCCTAATTATCCGTTGTTCTTACAGCAGAAAAGGGCAGGTTTGCCGCGTGGTGAACTTATGGCGGTTGTCGTTGATTCTAGCAAAGCCGATAATCAGACAATCGGCAGAAAATCTTTTGTAGACGGGCTGTATAGCTTGGTCTATGTGCCGGAGGTGGAAGTAGATGCCATCAGAAACGCAAGCTGAGAAAGATGAACAGCAAAAAGAAGAAGAAAAGCAAAAGTATTACTGGCATAGAGAATACCGCCTTGTATTCCCCGACATCAACCTTGAATTTAACAACTTAGAGAACAAGGAAGGCTTACATCTTACATTTGATGTGCAAAAAGACCTGACCAAAGAAACAAACAAAGTCAAATTCACGATTTGGAATTTGTCAGACGAAACACGGCAGAAAATCGAGAAACAAGACCTCAAGGTTGATTTGTACGCAGGGTATCGCGACAATGACGGCGCGTGCCGTATATTCAGCGGTTCTGTTATTCGTACAGTCACCACGGATGAGGGCAAAGACGTAAAGACCGAGATTCAAGCATCAGATGGGCAGGTTGCTGTCCGTGATTCGGTCTTTGCGCTATCATACGCCCCAGGTACGGCAGGTGGTATCATCGTTAAGGCTATTGCTCAAAACATGGGCTTACCGCTAGTCTTGGGCGAGGGCGTGAAGTTTGGCGCATACGACAACGGCTATTCTTTTGTGGGTAAAGGTGCGGACGCTCTCACAGAGGTCTGCAATGGCAATGGCTGTACTTGGTCAATTCAGAATGGCAACTTGCAAATCATACTTGCAGGCGGTGTGGTTGCCAATCGTGGGCTTGTGTTCTCAGCGTCCAGTGGGCTTATTGGCTCTCCTGCTCGTATCGTCAAAAGCGACCACAAGCCTGCAAAGGAAACGCCAAAGAAAAAGCGCAGGCGCAAGGAGAAGAAGGAGAAACCCGACAAACAAGCAGGGTGGAAGATTGAAACGCTACTCGCGCCGACAGTTTCACCCGGCGATGCTATCAAAGTAGAAAGCCGAGTCATAAATGGCTGGTTTAGAGTCGAAACGGTCAAACACACAGGGGATTCGATACAGGGGCAATACAAGACGCAAATGGACATCATAGAAGGATTGGGCGGTGGTAATAATGCTTGATATGTCGCAAACGTCCAACGAAGTTAAAAGCATAATCAAGGGCTGGATGAATAGCCGCGTAAGCAACATTCACACGGCAATGCCGGGGCAGATTGTCAGCTATAACCCGTCCACCAACCGTGCAAGCGTACAGCCTAACGGCGCGTATAAGTCAGAAGATGGGCGCAATATTCAGTACCCGATTATTCATAACGTGCCAATTCAATTCCCAATGGGGCAGGGTGGTACAGCAGGGATAACTTTCCCGATTAGCGCAGGTGATGGGTGCTTGTTGGTGTTCAGCGAGACACAGAACGATGACTTCTTAGGCAATAATAAGGGAGATTCGCCCGATGTACGCAGGCACTCACTTAATGATGCAATAGCAATACCTGGCGTTTACGCAGGGGCTGCGCCGTCTAATGTAGCGCACCCTGGTGATGTGTGTGTCTTTAAGGGCGGCACGATGCTGAGGATAAGCGATGGCTCTATAAGTATAACTGGTGCTTCTATTACAGTAGATGGTGGCATTACAGCAGGCGGTGATGTTGTTGGCGGCGGCAAATCCCTTGATAACCACACACACATGGGCGTACACGGCGAGACTTCACCGCCATTATAAGGAGGGTTGGTAATGTACGACATAGCAGCAGACATTAACACGTCCGACATCGTCCTGCAAAATGGCGATATTATGATGATAGACA
>CALGTV010000058.1 GCA_937902395.1 uncultured Ruminococcus sp. | reverse complement strand
TCCTGTTATCCGCACCATAAAGAATCAAGGCTTCTCGAATAAATCGGGAAGCCTTGTTTTGTTGCAAACTCAACTGCGTATTCCTTTGCTTCTTCTTTAGCAAATCCTTTGGTAGCTTCGGTTAATTCTTCGCTATACTCATCCCCAAAATTTTCAATTGTGTAATTTGTATCAGCCATATTATTACTTCCTTTCTAAATAAATATTTATTCCAGCAACATCTTTTTTCTTAATTAAAATTATATCAAGAAATTTATCATCACCGTTTTGAATAGTATAGGCATATCTTCCATCTGTACTTTTGTCACAGGGCGTCCCAATCATGGATTTTACATCTGTATTTATAGAACCCAATGATATGCCATTAACAACAATGCAATCAAGAGCAGAGGATGAAACATTAGTGTTAAACATAATGGTGGTAATATTATCATAATCTGATGCATTTTCTGAGTTTTTCTTAAAACCTACTAGTCCGATTGATTTGTTTTTATATAGCAATGGAAATCCGGCAGATGATTTTGAGAATATTTCACTTGATTCATCTATCGAGAAATCTTCGCCTAAATATTCCATAGTTAACGGATATGTCAATTGTTTGCCGCAAAGATAAGTTACGCTCATAAGTTCCTCAATTGTCCATCCTCCCTCTGGCGGCTCCATTGTTTTGTACTCTGTTTCCGTAATTTGAATTGTTGATGCTTCAGTTGTTTCTTCAACGGTTGATAAAGACGGTGAAGTATCTGTTGTGGATTCATCTGCGCCACAACCTGATACAGATCCCGCCAACATCAGCGAGCAAAGAAAAACACACAATATTTTCCTTTTCATAAAAATGCTCCCCTTTTTAAGTAATTGCATATAAAGTTGTATCATATTACTGCAATACTACTTTAACACACTATATATGATATTATTTATACCATTGACTGTCAATTCAATTTTCACAATAATAATGTCAAAATGATGATTTTGTTTAAAATTGATAATTTTAAAGTATTTTCAATAATATATAATGTTATCGTATTTAACTAACAATAGCGTCATTTGCGAAATAACTGCCGTCATAGTATAATTTATCCGTTAATTTTGTTGGATTATAAAGCTGAAAATAAATTCCACTATCGTTACGCTACCCTCAGGTGCCAGTCGGAGCAACTCGGTGCAGGTTCAACTCCTGTTATCCGCACCATAAAAAATCAAGGCTTCTCGAATAAAATCGGGAAGCCTTTTTACATATAGCTATCAGCAAGAAAACAGCGCCCACGTATCTCGATAGGGAGTATTGGGTGTATGTATACGCAAAAAGACAGGTGTATATTTATTTTTGATACACCTGTCTTTAAATTTTTAAGATAATGTTCCTGTCGCGCTGCAGGACAGCGAGAGATTTTTTGTAACTGTATCTGTGGTAATTCCTAAAAACTTGTATTTCATAGTTACAGTTCCGTTGGCAGTATTTCCGCTTCTTGAGCAGGAATGGCTTGACATATGCCGGTTGTCGTTGGAAATAGTGTAGGAATCAGATACGGCAGTACAAGTTGAAGTTGAGCCTGTGTATGAGAAAGTGCCTGTAATCTTATATGTCCAAAGCGTTTCACCATTTGAGCTACTGTATGTATATACTTTGCTGCCGGATTTTACAGTTGCTCTGGAGTTATCAAGTTCTTCTATAATAGTAATAACTGCATAAGAACCATCTTCAAAGTACTCAATAGTGGTATCAATTATTTGCTTTTCAGTAGCATATGCAGGCATAGCATTGCAATTAATAAAAAATGCAATTGCCATAATAAATGAAATAAATATGCTTCTCTTCATAATATATTTCCTCCTAATATTCTTCTATTATTGTTTCCTCAATAATGGTTTCTGTGCCAGAGCCGTTATGGGAAAAATGTGCATCAATAAGGGCAATTATAATTGCTGTTATGTATATAGCCAAAGCGACGACAACACCAAGAATTATCCATTTAACAAAAGACATTCGTCTTTTAATATGTGTAACAGAAACACTTTCAAGAAAGGAATTTGCAATTTCCTCAGGTGTTCCCAAATCCTTTTGCAGCTGTGAAAAATCTGCGTCAGGGTTGTCTTTGAGATACTCGTCTATATTATCGGAGAAAGAATCAAGAAATATTTTTCTCTGTTCATTACTGCAAATGAGATTTTTTCTGATTTGCTGTATATATTTTTTTCTTTCTTTTTCAGTTATTTTCACAATGTTTCCTCCTTATATCCGAGAATGTTTGCTATACCTTCGGTAATAGTAAAATACTCCTTCTTGATTTCTTCAAGATGTGTTCTGCCTGAATCAGTAATATGGTAATAAACCCTTGTTCGTCTTTTTCCCACAAGAACTTGTTCATCAGTAACAAACCCTTTGTCAATCATACGATACATAATAGGGTACATTGAGCCGTCTTTAAGAATAAATTTCTGATTGCTTCTTGCTTTAAGTTCCTGCAAAAGTTCATAGCCATACATACTTTTTTCGCACAAAAGATGAAGAAGCAGCATTTCAACCGTGCCTTTTTTTAGATTTTCTTGTATTTGCATGGGGAACGTTTCCTCTCTTGTGATTTTAAACAAATCATTGTCGACTATTTTATTATATCACACCAAATTTGTATCGTCAATACCTTTTAACGCAATATATGCTTGACATATCACTATAGTTGGTGTATAATATAATTAAGAAAGCATGTAATTCCAATTAAGGAAAGGTGAGACCGATGAATTAACAATTTTTCATATACATAATTATATAACTTTAAAAGGAGGAAATTTTTATGAAAAAAAGAATAATTTCAACCGTCTTTGCGGCAATTACATCAATTTCTGCCGTATCTTCCATAAGTGCAGTTGCTTTAGAAAATCCATGGGGAACAGTAAACACAGATGAAATTTTTGCTGATTATATCAAAGTAGACGATGAGTATGCTTTAAAATATAAACTCCATGGCGGAACAAGCGACCAGATATCCGATGTATATCTTAATGCAGATGTTCAAAGAGAAGACCCCTCTGTAATATACGTATATAAGCCTGTAAATCGATTACACTTTGATGTTTCAGGAATTACCGATATTTCACAATATGAAGAAAAATTAGCTGATATCAGCAAGGATATCACATTTTATTATGATAAACAAAACGACGGCTCATATAATTGCCAGATTTCTGCTACAGAATTGACAACAGATACAGTTAAAAAAATCCGTAAACTTTTCGGAGATACTGTTACAGATTTTAATTATGTTATTAACGAAATAAGTTATTATACAAGTCAGCCCACTCTTACACAGTTTTTCTATTGTACAGATAATGGTGCTTGTCCATACGCTTCCCGCAATAACTGCCACATAACAGATATAGAAGAAACTTTGGATTTAGTTTGTGACTATATTGAAGAAAACAAATTAGATGTTAAAGTTGCTACAAAGCCTACAGCACAGCAGGATTCAAAAAAGCTCAGAGGCTATCTCAACGTAACTCCACAAGGCGAACTCACACCATTGGAGCGTTACGAATTAGCAAGTAAAATCTGTGAAATTACTGGGCTAACACCTGAATACACCATAGCACAGCAAGCTGAGGAAAGCATAACAGGTGCTACTTTGAATCTCACAACCTACCTTGACGGCGACGCAAACTGCGACCAAAAGTACACGATCGCCGATTCTACAGCTATTTTGCAGGCACTGGGAAATCCCGATAAATATGGCTTGTCCGACTTAGGACTTTTCAACGCCGATTCCACAGGCGACGGCTTAACTGTTGAAGATGCAGTTGCAATAAAAATTGCGCTTGCAAAAGGAATAGAATAATAACAATTCCAAATTATAAATATTTGAATCCATAAACAAAAATCGGAGCTGCATCAGCTGATACAGCTCCGATTTTTGTTTATCATTCACAAATTTAGTTTGTGCTAACAGTGTATTCCTACAAAAATGAAATTTTTTTCGTCTTTTTTGCCCTTTAAATACACTGTAATATAGAAGCACTTGAAGTGCATTAAAATTTGCAGAAGAATTGCCTATATTTCTTGCAAAAACACTAATTCAGGAGGACATATCATGAAACGATTAATTGCTTTAACTATGACTTTAGGAATAATCTGCGGCTGTACAGCCTGTAGCGAAAAGCCAAAGGAAAACACATCTGCATCCATAACTGAAACGGAAAAGCTTGTGCTCAATGCCGCAGATATCAGAATGGGGGATAAGTTCAAAAGCATAAAATGCCTTTCAAAAGATGCCTCAGGGGCAAATATTCTCACATTCGGAGAGCTAAAAAGCGGCGGATATGCAGGATTTATAAGCGGCAGTGATTTCAATGATTATACAGATTTTACATATACCCCACAGGAAAACGAAACTGTACACAGTGCCGCGTTGCTTTCCTACGGGAAAAAGGGTGTTCTGACCGTATTTGATGGCAAAACATTTATACATATCTATGACAAGGATAATAATTTTGAAAAAACTATAGACTGCGGAGAAGTTATTGACAGCGAAAGTCCATATATTTCGCGGATTTATGGCAACGGTGACGACGGATTCATTATAAATGTTGGAAATTCGCAGATTCTTGCGGTTTCCTCTGAGGGCAGATTTCTTGGGGAAATAAAAACAAAATCCATGTCTATAGGCGGAGTTGTACAGGATTCTGAAAATAAAATTAATATATTACACAGCGATATGATAAATATTTATTCAGCTTCTGCGGATTCAGCACAGCTATCCGCAATTACAGAACAGACCTATAAATCTACAGGTTCTTCCGCATATGCTGTCGGAGCAGGAGCTGGAAAGTATCGGTATATCGGCGTATTTCATGACGGAATTTATGGTTTTACAGATACGGAAATAGTTATGCTTGCGGATTTCCTTGAACTTCCTTTTGAAAATTATCAGGTAAGAGATATATTCATGCTGTCAGAAAACGAAATTGTTATAAATGTTTCTGAAGCAGAGGGGGATAAGCTGTATCTGCTTACAGAAGCTGACATCTCGGAGCTGAAATCAAAAGAGGTTATAACTGTTATGAGTTATAGTCAATCAGGCGGTATTTTTGATGAGGAGATAAAAAAGTTCAATGCCGAAAACGAGGATTACCGTGCGGAATATAAAAGCTATTTTTCAGAGGAAAGTATGTCTTTTGAAGCCGACAGACTGCGAATGGATATGATAAGCGGCAATGCTCCCGATATTATAGTATTCAATCCTGCAATGCCAATTGATACTTTCAACACAGAAATTTTCTGCGATTTGTATGAGTTTATCGATAAGGATCCCGATATATCCCGTGAGGATTTTATACCCAATGTCCGTGAGGGAATGGAGAGGGACGGCAGACTTGTCATGATTGCTCCGAATTTCAGTTTTTCCACAATTCTTGCAAAGTCGGGATATGAGGGCATACGTGAAAACTGGAGCGTTGATGATATGATAACGGCTTACAAAAATATGCCGAAGGGTATGGAATTTTTCACCGATGAAGAAATAAATCCCCGTGTCAAATATTTTTCAGAAGCGGTAAATACAGGCTTTTTCATCGACTATGACAAGGGCGAATGTTACTTCGATTCCCCTGAATATATAAAGCTGCTAAATTTCTTCAATGAAAACAATATTGGTTTGAAGTGGTCGGAATATACTGCACAGTCCGGAGAAATGCCGTATACTGACCATACTTTTGATATACTTAATGGCAAGCGATTTGTAGAGTTTGAATCAAGCTATAATATTCATTGGTTCGGCAGTCTTTTTACAAAACATCGGGGAGATTATGAAGATAAAATGGTTGTTGCAGGTTTTCCGTACAACAATGTTGAAAACGGCTCGTTTATAAGTTTCGACAACAGCTACGGCATTATGGAAAATTCACCTCATAAAGAGGGGGCATGGGAATTTCTGCGATATTTCTTGTCTGACGAATACAATAACGCTCCGCAGAATTATTATTCATTTTCCGTTATGGAAAAACATTTCGACAGGGCGGCAGATATGACAATGGATAATTTCATCACATTCAAAAGCGATGACAACGGCAGAATAATTGAGGGCGAAATGGAGGAAAAGGAATGGCGTTATCAGGTACATAACGAGTATGGCGAAATGGTTATTGACAAGGAAATTGCGCCATTTACTCAGGAGGAATGCGATTACTACAAGAATATTATTAAAAATGCAAAGGTTCTTCGTTCTGACATTACAGTGGGCAATATTATCCGTGAGGAAACAATGATTTTCTTTGATGAGGAATGTACCGCGGAAGAATGTGCGGATAAGATTCAAAAGAGAGTAAGCCTTTATCTCAGTGAAAAATATCAATAAGGAGGAATTTTTATGAAACGATTAATTGCATTAACAATGGCTTTAGGAATGATATGCGGTTGTACAGCCTGCGGAGAAAAACCAAAGGAAAACAGCGAAAATTCCGCGCCTTTAGCAGAAACTCAGAAGCTTATGCTAAATGCCGCAGATATTGAAATGGGGGACAACTTCAAAAGCATAAGATGTCTTTCCCGTGACCCATTAGGAGGAAATATACTCACTTTCGGGGAACTGAAAAGCGGTGATTTTGCGGGATTTGTAAGCAATAATTCTTTCGGGGATTATACACAGTTCCGCTTTACACCGCAAGAGGGTGAATTTATCTGTAATGCCGCACTTCTGACGGGAGGACGAAAGGCGGTTCTGACAACTCTCGACGGTGAAACAATGGTTTACATCTACGACCGTGAGGGCAATATGCAGAAAAATCTGAACTGCGGTGAAATTCTTACCAGTGAAAGATTTGGTAAAATTTATAACTGTAATGACGAAATTATTATCAATGACGATAACCGTATTCTGACAATTGTTTCCCTCGACGGCGAAATATTGGGAACTATCGACCTTACGCCTTATCATGTTCATGGTGTATCTCTTGATTCTGAGGGAATACCCACGGTTGTATATAGCGGCGAAGATACCACATATACGGCACAGATTGAGGGTACAGAGCTTGTGAATAAGCAGAAATGCTCCGCGCTTACTGATACAGCCTATACAATGACAGCAGGTTTCGGAGAATATCGGCTTGCGGCAATGTTTAACGGTATGCTTTACGGCTTAAAGGATAACAGCTGGATCAAGCTTTGCGATTTCATTGACAACGATTTCAACAGCATTAGTATATACTCCCTTACTATGACGGGAGAAAATGAATTTGCTGCTGCAATGTCTGAGGCAAATGGCAGTACAATGAAACTGCTCACAGAGGCTGATATTTCTGCCCTTGAAAGCAAAACAGTCATTCGTGTGGCAAATCTTGTTTCAGGTGATCTTGTAAATGCACCTGCAAAAGCCTATAATTCAGCAAAGCCTGACAGTCCATATCGTGTAGAAGTAAAAGACTATGGTAATGCATATTCTCTTTATGATGACAGAATTACAAATCTTCATCAAGATATATTAAGCGGAAATGCCCCCGATGTTATCACGTTTAACAGCGAAATAACTCCAGGCTCATTTGGTGCAAGAGAGTCAATTTTCGTGGATTTGTACACTCTTCTCGACAAAGATACAGAGCTTAAACGTGAGGATTTCCTTGACGGTTACCTTGAAGGATTGGATTTCAACGGCAAGCTTTTGCAGATTTCTCCCTCTTTCTCATTTAAAACTATGGTCGTAAAGGATAAGTTCCTTGACGGACTTACAAGCTGGAACTATGACCAGTTTGCCGAAAGAATTAAGGCTCTCCCTGAGGGAATGAGAATTAACACATGGGCAAACATGGAGATGAACTATAATTTCTTACAGCTTGTGGACTATTCTGAATTTGTGGACTATGAAAATGCCGTGTGCAATTTTGAAGATGCGGGATTTATTAAAGCCATGAATATTATTCGTGATAATCACATAGGACTTACATTAGAGGAGTTTGACAGCTGGATTAATGAAAGCGGCGGATTTGATGTATACAATCAAGGTCAGTATATCAACGATGAAAGTATGATTTACGATATGGATTTGGGTGGCTGGTACACTCTCCGTCAGGCGCTTCATGCGCAATTTAATGAGCCTGCGACACTTGTCGGCTATCCCAACGAAAACGGAAATGGCTCTTTTGTTCTGCCGTCGAATTGTATGGGAATTATGGCAAATTCTCCCTGCATTGAGGGGGCATGGGATTTTATCAAGACAGTTTACTTCTCCGAAGGATACTACACAGATACTAACGGTGTATACGGCGGATGGCAGTATCCTACAGTTGAGGAATACTATGTAAAACAGTTGGAGGAGCAGAAAAACGCAACTTATACAGAAGAAAACGGTGAAACATTCAGAGGAGACAAGCTTTGGATTGGACCTGATATGGAAGATGTTGTCACATATTACGAGTTCACCGATGAAGAATGTGAGAAATATGACAAAATAGTCCGTGAAGCCGCAAAGGATGTAAGACAAGGAGATAATGTAATTTACAATATAATCCGTGAGGAAACTATGCCATTTTTCGAGGGGGAATGTACAGCAGAAAGGGCAACTCAGAACATACAGAACCGTGTAAGCATATATCTCAGTGAGAGATACGGATAATCTTGCTATAAAAAAAGCTTGCTTTCGCAGCAAGCTTTTTTATGTATTAATCAACTTTTCAGCATTTTTGTAAAAAATCAAATCCTTGTCTTGTTGACTAAAGGGGAGTTCAGCTATCATTTTTACCTCTTTCAGCGGATTATCCCATGGTGCATCACTGGCAAAGAGGATTTTATCAGTGCCGTGCGTTTCAATTATGCGTAAAAACTGTTCTGAGCAGATATAATCAGCAACTGCCGCTGTATCAAAATAAACGTTGCCGAATTTTCCGGCAAGGCAGTCCTCGACTTCATCAAACATCCGCATACCGCCCATATGAGCTGCAATAATAGTTAAATCCGGGAATTTTTCAGCTATATAGGCGAAGCTTCGTGGGGGTGCAAGAATGTCACCCTTGCCTGCGGGGTCCCAGCCTGCGTGAAATACCACAAATAGTTCCATTTCAGCAGCTTTTTGATATATGGGGAAAAGTCGTTTATCATCGGGACGGAAAAACTGATATTCGGGATGAAGTTTAATTCCGCACAATCCCAGAGACTTTATGCGTTCAATTTCCTCAACAGCGTTTTCTGCTTCAGGGTGGATAGTTCCGCAGCAGTATATACCGTTGCCCATAATATCCACAGCCCAGTTGTTAATAGTAGTCTGTTGTGTGGGCTTTGTTGCGATAGGCAAAAGCATTGCCTTTGATATGCCCTTTTTACGCATCAAGCTGCGAAGTCCCGAAATTGTGCCGTTGGTATAGGCTTTCATATTTTCAGTTTCAACAGACTGTTTTGTTGTATTAATAAGTGCTGCCATTGCTCTTTCAGCTATAGCATCTGCAAAAGCGTGGGTATGAAAATCAAATAACACAATATCACTCCATAACATGTTCCATTGCACAATGGATTATTTCTTGAACATGGTCGTCACACAGGGAGTAGAAAATTGTCTTTCCGCTTCGGCGCGCCTTGACAAGCCTTGCCTGTTTCAGTACACGCAGCTGATGTGATACAGCCGATTGAGTCATATTTATAAGCCTTGCTATGTCGCACACGCACATCTCGCTCTGTCCCAGTACGAATAGAATTCTTATACGCGTAGGGTCACTGAAAACTTTCAGCAGCTCAGCCGCGTTGTAAAGAATATTTTCATCAGGCATAACTTTTGATACTTTTTCCACGATATCTTCATGAACACCGCATTGACAGATATTTTCTTCCATATTTTCCACCTCACAGAATAGAATCAAGATTTTTTATAATGCCAAATGTCACAGCAACCGCTATTATGCTGAAAATCAGCCCTACAAAACAGGTAATGACTGCCCAGATATCGTATACTTTTTTCAGATATTTGCTGTATCTGACAGTATACACCTTATCAGTTTTGTATGCCGAGGAAAATCCGGCTTCTCGCGGAAAAACACATGGATACTCATTGCCGTCTATTTCATAGAATGCAACTTTGAATTTTTTCTTTTCAGGTGTATCTATTTTAGTAAAATTTGCACTGCACTTTTTTGTCAGAAGAAGATGAAATGAGGCATATATAAAAAACAGAAGCATGGCAATTATAATTAACTCGATTATTCCGAGACCGCATAGAATAAGCACAAAATTACTTACTCCAAGTATTTTGCATAGAACAATTATTACTATTATGCCTACTAATAACTCCATTTTCTCATCTCCAAATAATTATGTAACAGTATTATTATATCATAATTTATAAAATAAGTCAAACAAAATCATTCGACATATTGGTTTTAGAGATTCTCTCAATACAATAGCATATTTCTCCGTGTGGTTGCTGGTTTTCCCTGCGGAAGCGCTCCACATTGTCGGCTATGTGCATAGCAGATTTTTCAAGAACTCGTCCGGATTTTGTATTTTCTGTTCTGTGATATGCTTCAAGCTTTACAAAATCCGTATGGCTGAATGTGAAGTCTATAACTGCCTGTAAAGCCTCACCAGCATAGCCTTTTCCCCAGAATTTTTTGCCGATGCAATACTCAATTTCTGCTGTTTTGCAGTCGGGATATACACGGCAAAAGGCAATCTGCCCGATACATTCGCCGCAAGCTTTCTCAATAATCGCCCAGCGGTAAAAATCAGCATTGCCGTATTTCCCCACATATTCCCCCACAAGCTTTTCCACCTCTTGCAGGGTTGTATAAACAGGCTCACCGTACTCGCTCTGAATATCCTCATCGGCTATCCAGTTTCGGAGCATATCACCGCAATCCGCCATAGTGAAGGGACGGCATATAAGGCGTGGAGTTTCAAATGGTTTTGTGGCTATGTAATTCATTTTTCGGCTCCTTTAAAGCTTCATTTATTTCTCCATAACGTCATAACAAAGAAAATCCCCGTTTTCCGTTTTTATAGTGTGATATTCTGTGAAAACATAGCCTCTTTTCAGGTAAATCGGCTTTGCAGGCAACGAAGCGTCAATTATAATTTTACCGTAATTTTCAGCAATCTTTTTCTCGGCAAAATCAAGCAGTCTGCCGCCGAAACCTTTTCCCTGATATTCAGGGAGTACAAAAAGGCGGCAAATCTCGTTATCCCTTAGTGTTACAGTTCCTACAGCATTTTCATTATCGTACAAAACATAAACAATTCCTTTTTCAATATCGCTTTTTATATTATTCTCATTGTGGTGACTAAGAAAGAAATCTACTGCACCCTTGGGGTAATATTGTGGATATACGCTGTTTATTGTCTGTTCTGTTATTGCCTTTACCATTTCGGCATCTGATAAAACTGCTTTTTTTATATTCATTTTCTGCATTCCTCATACTCACTTCTGAGGATTGAAAAATAATGTCTGCCCACATATTCCCCGTTCATAAAGAAATAATCACGGAGCGTTCCCTCGTAGGTGAAACCGCATTTCTCAATAACACGCTTTGAGGGCTGATTTATAGTTTTAGTGCAAATCTGCACCTTATGAAGATTTATTTTATCAAAACCGAAAGCTATAATAGCCTTTGTGGCTTCTGTTGCATATCCCCTGCACTGAAATTCCGAGCCGATACAATACTCAATTTCCGCAAAGTGATTCTTGTTGTCAACGAGAAAATATGCTATTTGCCCGATACATTCACCGCAGTTTTTATCGATAATTGCCCAGCGATAATAATGAGGTTTTTCGTATGAATCGATGTATTTGTCAAGAAGCTCCTTTACTTCCTCTTTTGTTGAATAAACAGGCTCTGAATAAAGTGACTGTATCTTTTCATCTGCAACCCAGTATTTCAGCATTGCTGTATCGTCTGTATACTCAAATTTTCGAAGTATAAGTCTTTCTGTTTCTATTGTTTTTGTTCCGTTATGTGTAAGCATATGTGCATACCTCCTTATTATATTAGATATTATAACATATCTTTTTTTGATTGTCAAATACTTTTAAATTTGGATCACACAAATCAATGATCCTCAACGGCTCTCACAATATAATTGGAATCGATAAGGCAGTCAAGCATAATATTGGAAATGGCACGTTTGGTTTTAGTGCGTTCCTTGAAGAGTTTAATAATATTATACTAATTCCTAAAATGTTAGTAGACAAAGATGATGAGCAGAAATGATGTATGTCAAGGCGGACGACGAAAGCATACTGTCGTATGGTGAGGAAGTCCAACGACGACATACAGCATTTATGCCATTAGATTTGTCTACTGTTGTTTCAGGGATTGGTATTAATAGCTGCTTTCGGTATTGCTGTTTTGTGAGCATTGAAGCGTATGACTAAAGGCACGGAGTTTGAGGATATGACGCTACATAAGCTGAGACATTGTAATGCTACGCTTTTGTTGAACAGTGGGGTAGATCTGAAAGTGATCTCGGAACATCTTGGTCATTGCGACATAGGAGTTACAGCAAACGTCTATGCTGATGTACTCCAGAAGCAGAAGATACATCTTGCTGACACGATTGACGATAAACTTTCCGATGAACTGAGCTAACACAAAAAACCTCTTTGTCAGTTTCCCGACAAAGAGGTTTACATTCACAGTATTTAGTTGAACAATCTGTTGAACAACTTTGTAAGATATTCTCGAAAATACCGTAATATAGGCGTTTGTGAAAAAATCTTTTAACGCTTTGAGAACTGAGGAGCACGACGAGCAGCCTTGAGACCGTACTTCTTTCTCTCCTTCATTCTTGGGTCACGAGTGAGGAATCCAGCCTTCTTGAGAGTAGGACGAAGCTCAGCATCGAATTCGAGAAGAGCTCTGGAAAGACCGTGACGGATAGCACCAGCCTGACCTGTTACGCCGCCGCCTGCAACAGTGCAAACGATGTCGAACTTGTCGAGGTTATCAGTAAGAGCGAGGGGCTGACGAACGATAAGCTTGAGAGTCTCAAGACCGAAGTAATCGTCAATACCTCTGCCGTTGATTGTAACATTACCAGTACCGGGGTAGATTCTAACTCTTGCAACGGAGTGCTTTCTTCTGCCAGTTCCGTAGTAGTATTTTACCTTTGATTCGTACATTTAAAGCACCTCCTTAAAGTGTGTAAGCAACGGGCTTCTGAGCCTCGTGCTTATGCTCTGCACCCTTGTAAGCCTTCAGACGCTTAATCTGAGTTCTGCCGAGTGTGTTGTTGGGGAGCATACCGTTTACAGCGATTGTCATAGCTCTGTCAGCCTGATTAGCCATCATGTCCTTGTAAGAAATGGACTTGAGACCGCCAATCCAGCCAGTGTGCCAGTAGTACTTCTTCTGCTCAAGCTTTCTTCCTGTAAGGATAGCCTTATCGCAGTTGATAACGATAACGTGATCTCCGCAATCAACGTTAGGTGTGTATGTGGGCTTGTGCTTGCCTCTGAGAATATGAGCAGCCTTAGCAGCAACTCTACCAAGAGGCTGGCCAGCAGCATCAAGGATATACCATGTTCTGCTAACTTCTGCAGGCTTTGCCATAGTAGTCATAATTCTTCCTCCTGAATTTTTGGATTTCAGCAGAAAGCGCAAATCAGCGCATTTCCGCGACAACAATAAATATTATACACGAAGAATCAATAAAAGTCAATGGTTTTTTTTGATTTTTTTCAATCTATACCCTACTTTCTCTTTGATTCTCTCGTTTTTTCTCCTTTTCTCTCTCATTCTCGTTTTCAAATCACAAAATAACGCGACGAAATTTTACAATATTTTCACGTATAAACTATTGCATATGCACAATATTTTGCAGTGATGTAAACAAATAAAGCCTGCAAAGATAAACTTCACAGGCTGTTATCTATATATTATTAATGTATATCGCAGAGGCTGTATCTCTTCCTGAGTGCAGACAGGCGAGATATAGCTTCCGCTTCATCAGAATTCAATATCAATACGCAGTAATATGGTCGATATGTACATATCCGTTATGTACAATACCGTCGCCGAATGTAAATTCGCAGAGAACAAATCCCAGTTCATTCGGAGCAGTCAACACGGAGATTTCCTGATTTGTATCAAGGATACAGAGCACCTCACCGCTGTAGTCACCTTTTGAACGCAGATTCAGACCCTTAGGAGAGCTTACATAGTGAGTAACCCTTGCGCCGTAGGTGTATTCGCCGTCGGGAGGCAATTTATTGATTGTAGTGTTATGGACCCACTGACCGGTGCCTTTCACGCGGCAGTAAGCGAATTCGCCCTCGAAATGCGATACATAAATTTGCGTGTCCGTATCAACAACATAGAGAAGGTTCTCATCTGATATTTCAGCGGATAAACGCGCATTTGCACCTATACTGCTGGAAATATAGTGCGTTGGAGCATAATTTGGTTCAACAGGCTGTTCAGGAACGACAGGCTCAGTAATGATAGTTGTTACAACGGTTGTTTCAGCAGATGAAGCTGTAGTTGTTACAGTTGCAGTTGTTGTAGTTGTGGTTGTAGTCGTTGTTGTTGTAGCTTTAGTAGCTGTTGTTACAGGTTCAGGTGATGCACTTGATTCAGAAACAGGGCTTACAACACTGCGATGCACGTAGCCGTCAAATACAGCACCATTTTCAAGTACTGCGGATTTTACAAATATCCACTCACCCTGATTCTTTGTGTAATCACTATTAAGAATAGTACCGGTAGAGATTATACCGATTTGTCTGCCATAGTAAGGCTCTGCTCTGAGCCAGCCGCCGATAGAGCTTGTAAGTTCCCACTTGTTTATTTTTTCATTTGTATTATATGAAGGGGAGGAAGGACCGGCAGGAACTGAGGGTGCGGGCTGAACAGGCTGGGGATTCTGTGTCTGATTAGCATACTTGAACGGCTGACAATAACCAATTATTTTGCCGTCAGTATGGTGATAAGTATGCTCAGAAACCTTATCACCGGAGCTGTTTCCCTCTATAGTACCAATAAAACCGCGAGCGGTATCGACTGAGGCTACGATGCCAATATGGTCTCCCATGCCCCAAGGTTCATTTCCTACAACGCCATTTTCAAAAATAACAAGGTCTCCGACAGCCGGAAATCCTTGATTCGGATACATAAACTGTCCGCGGCTCTCGTAATATGTTCTGAAATTGCTATATCCGCTCTGATTATCAACATAAGACATCATTGGAATATAAGAGTCAAAACCGCACAAATGAGCCAGATAGCTTATATACATTGCACACCAATCAGCCTGCAGCGTGCCTTGCATTTGTGTATACTGATAAAAATAATAATGTGCGGCATTAGGTCTGCCGCCAAGCCAATTCTGATACGCGCGATTGACTAACTGCTGACCATAAGTATACGCTGAAACATTAGCAATCTGTGGCTGTTTCAGCAATGTTGCAACACAGGTTACAGCCATGACAGCCGAAACCATAAAACTTGTTACAGATTTAACAATTTTGTTCATAAAAATGCCCCTTTTCATTTCAATTATTTTGTGTTATAATTATTACATAGTATTATTTCATAGAATACTGCTTTAAAAATATCCCCCACAATGATAATACGAATACATTAACATCGCTTTCAGCTCCTCAACATTTTATACAAACTCAACTAAATTATTTTCAGATTGATGTTTTTTTTGTTTTTTTCATCTATATTAATTTTATCACTTTCAACCATTTTTTTCAAGATTAAAACACCATAAAAACTTTATACATTATTTGATATATTTTGTGCATTTTTTATTAATCTTTCAACAATTGTTGCAAATGTGTCAATTTAATAGTTATAACTAAAAATAATTAATATTAATTTTGTATAACTTCAATGTGGTAACACACAGAGAAATTATACATTTTCCCAAAATTGTGTCTAAGGTGAAACAAAAGCGCCTGTTTTTTCCACTATATTAATGAAGCGACAAGATTGCTTCTCATGAGATAACAGTCGTACTACTATAAAGGATGTGAAAATAATTAATGAATTATGATTTTACTGAAGATGTGAAGCTTGCCCGAAATGGCGATACGGCAGCTTTCTCACGCCTATACTCTACTATATATGAAGATTTGTACAGAATCGCCCTGTACAGTCTGCGAAACTCACATGATGCCTGCGATGCAGTAAGCGACACGGTTCTCGACGCTTTCTGCTCAATCGGAAATCTGAAAAACGAAAAATCATTCCGTTTTTGGATAATGCGTATACTTTCCATAAAAATTAAACGAAAGCAAAGAGATTACTTTGTTGATACAGTTGAATTGACGGAAGATGTTGAACCTATTGTTGAGTTCAACTGCGAGAATACAGAGCTAAAACACGCTATGAATTCCCTTGACCCGCAATCAAGGCTTATCCTCTCAATGTCCGTTCTGGAGGGCTATACCAGCGAAGAAATATCAGAAGCTTGCGGAATAAAAGCGAATACCGTCCGCACTATTATTGCGAGAACCAAGAAAAAATTACGTATGATGCTTGACAATTAAAGGAGGTCATTTTATGAATTACAATGACGATAAAGTAAAAGATTTACTGAAAAATGTGGAAGTTCCCGAGGAAGTTTCCCCTGAGAATATGAAAAAGATGCTTGACGAAAAAGCTCCTGCGAAAAAGCGTTCAAGCCGCATATCAATAGCAGGACGTATAACTGCCGCCGCTGCTGCCTGCGCAGTAATTGTAGGCGCAACCGTAGGTACAACAGGACTTATCAACCGCGATAAAAAAGGCAGTGTGAACTGCCCCGAGGTTTCCACTGAGAGAATAGAACCCGAAACACAGAACATTACCATTGAAGCTCCCGATGAAGAAGCAAAAGGGCCTTACATGAACAGCGCCGAATCCTATGAGCAGGTTTACGCTCTTGTGGAAAAGGCAAATGAAGAACGAGGAAAATATCTCTATGGAACAAAGGGAGAAATCTATTTCGAAGATGTTATAAATGGCGAGGCAGACAATGCTGTATCAGCCATTCCGGAAGAAGTACCTGCTGTTGACAGCGAGGGAACACAAGGTAACTTTGTAAGCGGCGGAATGGGCGGCGGAACAGAACCTGAACAGCAGTATATTATACAGGAAGAACCTGCAACAGAAGCTCTCACAGAGCAAATTACTGAAAATCCTACAGAGGCTGTAACTGAGGAAATCACAGAATCTCCTGTAACAGAAGAACCAACAGAACAAGTTACAGAGGAACCCACCGAAGCTGTAACAGAAGAAACAACTGAAACAGTAACAGAGGAAGCTACAGAGGAAACAACAGAAAAAACCACAGAAGCGGAAGAGGAGGACGATTATTCCGATACCTACAATCAGGAGGAAAATGTCCTTGAAGCTGATATTGTAAAAACTGACGGCGAGAGAATTTACTATCTGTTTAATGATTACGATTATGAAAATGCGACAAAATACAGCGGAAATTATGCCGCAATGCGTGTTGCCGCCGTTGATGACGGTGAAATTTCAGACGCATATACTCTTAATATAGAGTATGACTGCGGTCTTGGCGACGAATGGGAGAAAAATATATCTGTAAGTGACATGTACATTTATAATGATATGCTTGCAGTTGTAGGAATGGTGGACGCTTATCACGACACATATACAGAGTTCGGCTGGGATTATGACGGAGAGTACTGCTTCTATGGCAACGAAACAACTTCATTTGTTTCATTCTATACAAAAGAAAATGAACCTCAGCTTATCGGAACATACACTCAGGACGGACGTTATAATGATGTTCGTATAGCTCCTGACGGTTATATGTATCTTTTAACAAATTATAATACAGATGAATTTGACACAATCGAGGACAGCAAGGACATTGACGGTTACGTTCCCAAGTGCGGAGTTGATAACTCTGAGTATATTCCTGCTGAAAGTATACTGCTTCCGGAAGATGAACTTGACAATTACGAATATATGAGTTATACTGTAATTGGAAGCATTAATCTTACAGTAAGCGGTGAATTTACAGCCTGTGATACAAAAGCACTTGCAGGCTACAGCGGTATTATATATTCCTCTGCGGATAATCTTTACACAATGACGACAGATTATTCCAACACGGATATTACACGTATCGCAATAGGCGGCGGACAGATCGTCCCCATGGCAAGCGGTACGGTTGAGGGAACAATAAAAGACCAGTTCTCTTTCAGCGAATATAACGGCTATCTCCGAGTTGCTGCAACTATTAACAAATGGGTTGACAACGGAAATTTCATAAAGGACGCACTCGATATTCCCTATGAAAGCCGCCGTGTCAACCACAATAATGTATATGTTCTCGACATGAATATGAATATTGTGGGAAGTGTTGAGGGATTCGGTGTTGACGAATCTATTAAATCCGTAAGTTTCAGCGGAGATATGGGTTATGTTGTAACATATGAACAAACTGACCCATTATTTGCCATTGACCTTTCAGACCCTGCAAATCCCTTTATTACAGATGAATTCAAGATTTTAGGCTACAGCACATATATGCAGAAATGGGACGAGGGACTTCTCCTTGGATTTGGTGCGGATGCCGATGAAAACGGCATAGAAAACGGCATAAAGCTTGTTATGTTTGATAATTCCGACCCTTACAACCTTAAAGAAGTTGGACTTTACCCCATTCATCACGAGGGAGATAGTTACATCTATTCGGGAGCGTTATGGGAGAGAAAAGCACTTCTTATAGCTCCGAATAAGAATCTTATCGGTGTGCCTGTTACTGTAGAAACCTATAGTCCTGAGTATCATTTTACAGCTGATTCTAAATATATGTTCTTCTCTTATGAAAACGGCGAATTTATCTTTAAGGGCGAGCTTAGCCTTGGGGATATTAATGGTTACGGTGGAAGCCGTGCTCTTTACATCGGAGATTATGTATATGCCATTTCTAAGAATTGCTTTATTTCAGCTGATATTGAAACTCTGACCGAGACTGATTGCTTCTATTTTGAATAAAATCAGGTGATACTATGAAAAAAATTATTTCAGCAATATCAATTATTGCTGTAACGGCTTTATGCATGACAGCCTGTGGAAATGAAAATCATGTTGTTTTGGAGCAAACCGACGATGCATACCATGTTTTTGAAACAGAACCTGCTACAACTCTCCGCAAGAAAAAGCAGATTATAGCAACTGAAACAACAACTGCAATAACTGATTTAATTGAATCTACAGACAGCACAGAAACTGCTCTTGTATCCACAGAAAAAAACGATTCGGAAATTACAACGACCGAAACTGTCGCTGATGTTACAGAGGCAGTTTCGGAAGATGTAACAAACAGCGAACAAACTCCCGATAATTCGGCTGAAAATAACGATAATCAGGAAGATGCAGCTGCTTCCGAAACGGAGGAATATTATCTTGAGGGTATAGTCTACAAGAAAACAGGCGGAAGTATACTTTTAAATGAAAAGGATATGCAGCTGATATCTGTTGGCTTTAAGGATGATTCTGTGGTTGATACTCTGAATGTAGGCGATGAGGTACTTATAACCTACAACGGAGAAATTATGGAATCATATCCTGCACAGGCTCACAATGCTTATAGTGTAAAGGTTACGAAAAAGGCTGAGTATACATATAAGGTACAGCACTTTGTGTGCGATAATGAGGCTGTGAGTGCGTCTTTTACAATCCTTATGCCTGATAAATGGACAATAACACCTATTGATTATCCAACAGAGGGTGAATTCACCGACTGGGGATTCCGAATTATCCCTGAGGGCGAAACAACAGGACTTGATATAAGCTGGCATAGTGCATTTTCTGTCCGCGAGCCTTATGATGTATTTCCTGTAACTATCAATGGAAACAGCGTAAATAAATACGGTGCAAACGGTGATTGGCGATTCTTTGCTTACAAAAATGGATATATTGCTGCAAATAATTTTTATGATACATCTCTTTATGACAAATATGCCGATGATTTCGAGTTTATTCTAAGTACTCTCGGATTCAATCAGCATGAATTTATAGGCGAATAAAAGCAAAAATCTCCCCTTTTGAACGAGGGGAGAATTTTTGTGTATAAAGAAAAAAGAAGCCCGAATAATCGGACTTCAAATAAAACAGAAAAAACATAAATGTGTAGAACAAAAGAAAGGAGACAACAAAACGAGTGATAAAATTATTCAATAATATTATCACTATTGATATTATACATCATTTGCTTGTATTCGTCAAGGGATTTTTCTAAAAAAAATCTCACTTTGTAACTTTTTACAACTAATCGCTGTTAAAATTCAGCGAATTAGCCAAATTTTTCAATAAATTTGTTTTATTGTACTAACATAAATGGAATTATTGAGCCAAAAAATTGTTTACAAAGCGGTTACTTTGTGTTATAATTAAATATGAAGTTGTAAGCCTTGTTAAAGTGAAACATCTTTGTTACATTTTTAACAGGCAAAAAACTGAAAAAATTTTTTATGGAGGTCATTACCAATGGCAATCAAAAGAAAAATGAAAACCATGGATGGTAATAACGCAGCTGCTTGGGTGTCATATCCCTTTACTGACGTTGCTGCTATCTATCCTATCACTCCCTCTTCCGTTATGGCTGAGGTTACTGACAGCTGGGCTGCAAAGGACAAGAAGAACCTTTTCGGTCAGCCTGTAACAGTTGCAGAAATGCAGTCTGAGGCTGGTGCTGCAGGTACAGTTCACGGTTCACTTTCTGCTGGTGCTCTCACCACTACATACACTGCATCTCAGGGTCTTCTTCTGATGATCCCCAATATGTACAAGATTGCAGGTGAGCTTCTTCCTAACGTAATTCACGTTTCTGCTCGCTGCGTATCTTCACACGCTCTTAACATCTTCGGTGACCACTCCGACGTTTACGCTTGCCGTCAGACAGGTTATGCAATGCTTTGCTCCGGTTCTGCTCAGGAAGTTATGGACCTCGGTGCTGTAGCTCACCTTTCTACAATCAAGGGAAGAGTTCCTTTCCTCCACTTCTTCGACGGTTTCCGTACATCACACGAAATCCAGAAGATCGAGACATGGGACGATGAGACACTCTACTCTCTCCTCGACAAGGATGCTGCACAGAGATTCCGTGATCAGGCTCTTCACCCAGAGGCTCCTGTTCTCCGTGGTACAGCTCAGAACCCTGATATCTTCTTCCAGGCTCGTGAGGCTTGCAACAAGTACTACGATGCTCTTCCAGCTATCGTTGAGGATTACATGAACAAGGTTAATGACCTCATCGGTACTGATTATAAGCTCTTCAACTACTACGGTGCTGCTGACGCTGAGCATATCATCATCGCTATGGGTTCAGTAAACGAGACAATCGAAGAGACAATCGATTACCTCAACGCTGCAGGCGGTAAGTATGGTCTCGTAAAGGTTCGTCTCTACAGACCTTTCGTAGCAGACAAGCTTGTTGAAGTTATTCCTGAAACTGTTAAGAGAATTTCTGTTCTCGACAGAACTAAGGAGCCCGGTTCACTTGGCGAGCCTCTCTACCTCGACGTAGTAGCTGCTCTCAAGGGTACAAAGTTCAACGATACTCCTATCTTCACAGGTCGTTACGGTCTTGGTTCTAAGGATACAGTTCCTGCTCAGATCGTTGCTGTATTCAAGAACGAGACAAAGGCAAGATTCACAATCGGTATCGAGGACGATGTAACTAACCTTTCACTTCCTCTCGAGGCTAACCCTGACTCTGCTCCTGCAGGCACAACAGCTTGTAAGTTCTGGGGTCTCGGTTCAGACGGTACTGTTGGTGCTAACAAGAACTCTATCAAGATCATCGGCGACCACACAGACCTCTATGCACAGGCTTACTTTGCATATGACTCAAAGAAGTCCGGCGGTGTAACTATTTCCCACCTCCGTTTCGGTAAAACACCTATCAAGTCTACATACCTTATCAATAAGGCTGATTTCGTAGCTTGTCACAACCAGAGCTATATCGACAAGTACGATATGGTTTCTGATATCAAGCCCGGCGGTACATTCCTCCTTAACACAATCTGGACTCCTGAGGAGCTCGACGCTAACCTCCCCGGACAGGTTAAGAGATATATCGCTCAGAACAACATCAACTTCTACACAATCGACGGTGTAAAGCTTGGTAAGGAAACCGGTATGGGTACACGTATCAACACTATCCTCCAGTCTGCTTTCTTCAAGCTTGCTAACATCATTCCTTTCGAGGAGGCAGTTGGCTACATGAAGGCTGCTGCTGAGGCTTCTTACGGCAAGAAGGGTCAGGATATCGTTGAGAAGAACTGGAATGCTATCGACGCTGGTCACCAGAACATCGTTAAGATTGACGTTCCTGCTTCATGGGCTGACGCTGCTGATACTCAGATGGGCGTAGCTGCTGTAACTTGCGAGGACAAGAACCTCCAGGATTACGTAAACAAGATTCAGATTCCTTGTAACGCTCAGAAGGGTGATACTCTCCCTGTTTCTACATTCGTAGACATGGCTGACGGTACATTCCCACAGGGTTCTGCTGCATTCGAGAAGCGCGGTATCGCTGTAGATGTTCCTGAGTGGATTCCTGAGAACTGTATCCAGTGTAACCAGTGTGCTTATGTTTGTCCTCACGCTGTAATCAGACCTGTTGCTCTTACAGAGGAAGAGGCTGCTAAGGCTCCTGCTAACGCTAAGATTGTTGACTTCAAGCCTGCTATGAACGGTCTCAAGTACATGATGACTGTTTCTACACTTGACTGTACAGGCTGCGGCGTTTGTGCTAACGTTTGTCCTGCTAAGGAGAAGGCTCTCGTTATGAAGCCTATCGCTTCTCAGATGGATCAGCAGGAAGTATTCGCTTACGGTACAACTATCGACGAAAAGGCAGAGGTTGCTGCTAAGTTCAAGGCTGACACAGTTAAGGGCTCACAGTTCAGACAGCCACTCCTCGAATTCTCAGGTGCTTGTGCTGGTTGTGGTGAGACACCTTACGCTAAGCTTGCTACACAGCTCTTCGGCGACAGAATGATGATTGCTAACGCTACAGGTTGTTCTTCAATCTGGGGTGGTTCTGCTCCTTCAACTCCTTACACAGTAAACAAGCAGGGCAGAGGTCCAGCTTGGTCTAACTCACTCTTTGAGGATAACGCTGAGTTCGGTTACGGTATGTACCTCGCTCAGGAGACACTCAGAGCAAGAGTTACTGAGAAGGTTAAGGCTCTTGAGGCTAAGACAGAGTGTGCAGACGTTAAGGCTGCTATCGCTGAGTACTTCGAGACATACAATGACGGTGCTGCTAACAGCGTAGCAACAGATAAGCTCGTTGCTGCTCTTGAGGCTTGCGGCTGTGATGACGCTAAGGCTATCCTTGCTGAGAAGCTCTATCTCTCCAAGAAGTCACAGTGGATTCTCGGTGGTGACGGTTGGGCTTACGATATCGGTTTCGGCGGTCTCGACCACGTAATTGCTTCCGGTAAGAACGTAAATATCCTCGTATTCGATACAGAGGTTTACTCAAATACAGGTGGACAGGCTTCCAAGTCCACACCTACAGGTGCTATTGCACAGTTCGCTGCTGCTGGTAAGGTTGTTAAGAAGAAGGATCTTGCTGGTATCGCAATGAGCTACGGTTATGTATACGTTGCACACGTTGCTATGGGTGCTAACATGAACCAGTGTATCAAGGCATTTGCTGAGGCTGAGGCTTATGACGGTCCTTCAATCATCATCTGCTATGCTCCTTGTATCAACCACGGTATCAAGACAGGTATGGCTACAGCTCAGGCTGAGGAGAAGAAGGCTGTTGAGGCTGGTTACTGGCACCTTTACAGATACAACCCTGCACTCAAGGAAGAGGGTAAGAACCCATTCATCCTTGATTCCAAGGCTCCTAACACAGACGAGTTCAAGAACTTCCTCATGGGCGAGGTTCGTTATAACTCACTTGCACGTGCTAACCCTGAGCGCGCTGAGAAGCTCTTCGACGCTGCTGTTGCTAACGCTAAGGACAGATACGATTACCTTACACGTCTTACAACTCTCTACGGACAGGACTAATTTAAGACGTTGAATAGCGGTGCTGCATAGCCATATGCGGTATTGCAAAATATGCTGTAACGATTATTATAAATCCCTCTCGGAGCAATCTGAGGGGGATTTTTGTTGTATATGCACAAAGCGAAGACTTGCCAAATACTGTCTTTTGTCTTATATGAAAAATATATATATACACCCTATTGACACTTATATAATGGTATGATATTATAAATATTAGGATTTATTAGGAATTTATATAGGTTTTATATCTCAAAAAATTTTTTTAAAATTTATGCAACTTTTTTTAATCCTGAGGTGTATTACTTATGAAAGCGGTTTTAAAACGCTTAAATCAATTTCTAAAATTTAGCAGACAACTGCATATAAGTATTATATCTCAAAAAAATTTTTAAAAGTATGCAACTTTTTTGAATCCTAAGGTGTATTACTTATGAAAGCGGTTTTAAAACGCTCAAAACAAAATATAAAAGGGGAAAAAATTATGAAAATCAAAAAACTCACATCCGTTATCCTTGCAGCTATGATGACTGCAACAGCCGTTCCTTTCAATGAGGTAACTGTTCCTTACAATAACTTCGCTTCATATGCTGTAGAGGCTGAGGCAAATGAAATTGTTGCTGAGGGTGTATGCGGTGAAAAGCTCACATGGACTCTCTATGATGACGGTTATATCTACATTGACGGTGAGGGTGCAATGGATAATTGGGCAAGTGCAGATGATGTACCTTGGGCTGAATACAGAGACCAGATTAAAAGAATTGAAGCACCGAAAGAAGTGAAAAATGTCGGTGATTATGCATTCTATGACTGTGTAAACCTTGACTATGCGTTTTGTGCAACTATAATCGGGGAACATGCTTACGAAAATTGCAAAAATATTACTAACTATTACTTATATGAAGAACCTATTGAAATAAAGGATTATGCTTTTTATGGATGTGACAAGTTAAACAGTGTTACTATTCACAATTCATCATGTGTAATTGCGGTTAGTGAATTTGTATTCCCCGAGAATAGTACAATTTTTGGATATGCAGGTTCAACAGCACAGGCTTATGCTGAAAAATATAACAAAGAGTTTGTAACATTGACTGACAATGATGACAGTGATTCTCCGGAAATTGATGAACCGATTGTTATTGCATCGGGAATTTGCGGTGAAAATCTCACATGGGAAGCATATAATGAAGGCAGCCTTATGATTTTTGGTGAGGGATCAATGGCAGATTATACAACTCCCGAAGATGTACCATGGGCAGAATATGCAAGTGAAGTCTCATATGTAGAAATAAGCGAAACTGTTGATTATATCGGAGAAAACACTTTTATTTCCTGTGAAAATGCTTATACTATAAGCATAATGAATCCTGAATGTGTGTTTGCTGAAAGCCCTGACATATTCCATGCTAATTCCGTAATTTGTGGATATCCCGGCTCAACAACCGCTGATTATGCTGAAAAGTATAATATGGATTACGCAGATTTTTCACTTACTATTGCCGAGGGAACGTGCGGCGAAAATCTTGTATGGGAAATATATGACACCGGTGCTCTTTCAATTTATGGCGAGGGTGAAATGTATGACTATGCAAATCCCGAAGATGCACCATGGGTTGAATATGTAAATGATATATTTAGTGTATTTATCTCATCTGCTAATATAAGTGAAAATGCTCTCGTTTCCTGTAAAAATGCTTCTGTGGTATGTATAAATGACCCTTATTGCGTAATTCCTGACAGCCCCAATGTATTCCCAGAAAATGCTGCGATTTGTGGGGATGCAGGTTCAACAGCTGAGAAATACGCACTCAAATACGGCAGAGAGTTTGAGGCATGGACTGATATTGACGATTTAGAACAGGGCGTTATAGCTTCCGGCAAACTCGGCGAGAATATTGAATGGGTGCTCACTGATAACGGTGCTATATACTTTGACGGTGAAGGCGATATGCCCGACTTTGACGGTGTAACTCCTTGGAGTGAGTATACTTCCCTGATAAGAACTGTAAGTATGTCAGAGAAAATCACAAGTATCGGTGACTACGCTTTCTATGGCTGTGAAAATCTTGTAACCGGCGCTTTTACATCAGTAATCGGTGCTCATGCATACGAAGGCTGCAAGAGAATGAATGGTTATTCTCATTACGGTGATGTATCTCCTATAAATGAAATCAGAGATTGCGCTTTTAAGGGCTGTTACAGCCTTTGGGCTATTCCGATTGCAAATCCTGATTGTATTATAGCAGACAGCGAAGATGTTTTCGATAATAATACAGCTATCGAGGGTTATGTAGGCTCAACTGCCCATAAATACGCCGAAAAATATGAGCGTGACTTTCAGGATATAACACTTATTGATAGTGAAGGTTCATGCGGCGAAAGCTTATACTGGTATATGACAAGCGACGGTATGTTGGGCATAGGTGGTTCAGGAGAAATGGATAATTACTCAGAAGATATCACAGCTGCTCCTTGGTACAGCTTTGCAGAGAAAATTACAAGTATCTGCATCAACGACTTCAACACGGATGATGATGCAATTGCGTTAAGCGAAAATTGCTTTGCAATGTGCGAAAATGTCGAAAAAATTTATTTTCACAACAGCGTTTGTATTATAGCAGACAGCGCTGAAACTATTCCTGAAAATGCTGTAATCAGGGGCTATGAAGGCTCTACCGCTCAGGAATATGCTGAAAAATATAATAGAGAATTTGAAGCTATTCCTACAACAGACGCAACAGGCATGTTAAATGAAGAATTTACATGGGAGCTCAACAGCGAGGGTATTCTCTATATCACAGGCTTTGACGCTATGGACGATTATACAGATGATAATCCTTGGGGTGAATACGCTGATAAGATTACCAGTGTATACTTCTACGGAAACGTTACAAGCATCGGCAAAAACGCATTCAGCTACTGCGAAAATCTTGAATTTGTTGATATTGATGAATCTATCGAATTCATTGATATGGACGCTTTCAGTGGCTGCGATAAACTTGAATATCTGAACTTCCACGGAAATAAAAAATGTGTGATTTATGACAATGCTTCAACAATTCCTGCACAGACTGAGCTTATCGGACATTTCGGCTCTCCCGTTCACGAATATGCTGATAAGTATGAGCGTTCATTCTATTGGATTGACGGCGATATAAATGTAGATAATTCCGTAGATGCCGGTGACGCTTCAATGGTTCTTGCTGAATATGCCAACATTCAGACTGGCGGCGAGGCTGAACTCTCATCTGTTGAAACTACAACTGCCGATGTAACAAACGACAATGTTGTTGACGCTGCTGATGCTTCTGCAATTCTCCAGTATTACGCTAAAGTATTAACAGGTCAGAAGCCCACATGGGATTAATTGCAAACTTTTGATTATAAACAGGACATTTTTACAGGACATTATATATGACATAAGGAAATTACAAAAAATATATTCATAATATATAAAAAGGGGACTGTAAAAAAAGTCTCTTATGGAAAAAATAGGCACATCAAAACTACGCAATTTCGCAGTTTTTGATGTGCCATTTTTAAATTTTTAGTACTTTTTAGGAGCTTTTTTACAGCCCTTTTTTAATGCAAAAACCGTTGTTTCAGTGATTGGTTTTATAAGCAAATATAAACAACGCTGTTGCCAACAGAAAGTTTACAGCAAAAACAAGGATATTTTCCATAGTTACAGGAGAATTTCCTAAGCCGTTTATGATGTTGCTCAGATGTTGTGTATACGTCAGATTTGCAACTTTTTCTATTTTATTATTAAACATCGAAATCATCGGCAAAAAAGAAAATATCATCATAACGGGTACTGTTACCGATGTGGCTGACATCTGATTTCTGCTGAAAATACCGATTACAGCGCCTATGAGTTCGGAAAGTACGATTCCCACAGCCATTATAAGAAGAAATATACCCAGTTCTTTTTCACTGAATTTACCGCATATAGCGAAAACCGCCGTACCAGCCATACACATAAGCCACACATAAAAACCGATTCCACAAAGATACTCAAAGGGTTTCACATTGCTCATCATCAGCACTCGAAGGGTGTTTTTTTCTTTTTCTTCTGATATTATAGATGAAACGCAGGTCAGTGGTGCCATTCCCACAAACATCACCGAAAATAGCTTTACAAAGAATTTTTGGGGCATATTATCAATTTTTACAGCATTTTCCATAATTACTGCCATAAGGGGAAACATTACAAACTGTATCAGCACTGCTTTATTTTTGAGAGTATCTTTTAACTGTTTCAGGAAAACTACTGAAATATTTCTCATTGTGAAAGCTCCTTTCCCGTAAGCTCCATAAACACATCTTTCAAGGTTGGCTCGGAGGTGTGAATTGTTTCCAGACCGCCATTTTTCATCATTTCCGCTATAATTTCGGCGGATTGTTCATTGTGGGGCAGTTCCACATCTTCGCCGCTTTTTAAGTGGATTTTCAGCGCTTTTTTGTGATTGTATCGGCGGCAGATTTCTCTCGGATTGCCGTATTCCACGATTTTTCCGCAGTCAAGCAGGGCGATATTATCACACAGCTTTTCTGCCTCAGTCATATCGTGAGTCGTTAGGAAAATCGTTTTGCCATTTGCCTTTTCTGCAAGTATAAGACACTGTATTTCCTCAGCTGTGACAGGGTCAAGACCGCTTGCAGGCTCGTCAAGGAACAGAATTTCGGGATTGTGGAGCAGTACTCTCGCAAGCCGCAGACGGCTGCTCATACCCTTTGAAAGTTCCGAAGCTGCTTTTTTTGCGGAATCTGCCAACCCAACAGCTTCAAGAACTTCATAAATTCTCTCCTTGCTGATGCCGTAAATTCCTGCAAAAATTTTGAGATTATCAAAACAGCTGAGACGCTCATACAATCCGAAATTATCCATCATTATGCCGAATTTCCGACATTCCCTGCCTGTAAGATTTCGTGAATTTATACCGTTTACAATGGCATTTCCGCTGTCGGCTTCAAGCTGTCCCGTTAAAATTTTTATCAGGGTAGTTTTACCTGCCCCAGAGGGTGCTAAAAGTCCGAATATTTCGCCTTTTTCGATATTCAAGCCGATACCGTCAAGGACTTTTTTCTCTCCGAAAGACTTGCGGATTTCCTTGATTTCAATTGCTTTTCCCATTTTCCTCACTCTTAAATCGCTTCAAAGCCTCGTCAAGCTTTTTGTTCTCCTGTTTTTCTGAATATGCGGTAATAATCGTGCTGACGGCAGAGCTGATTGCAAAGCAGATTATAAACAATATCCATGGCAGAGCCAAATCTGTAGGAAACCAGCCGAATACCGCTACAAACAGCGATACTACAGCAAATATGCTTACAAACATAAGGCATATTCTGATAGTGGTTTTCATTTTTTTTATAATAGTATCAGTCATAAAAAGATTTTCAATAAATACGAGAATAAATGTTGCAAGCAGGAATTCCATGGACGTTTTAACTCCGAGGGCATCTCTGCCGAAACTGAAAATAGTTGACATTTCTTTTGCATCGTCGCCCAAAAACAGCGTAAAGATATTAAGAATCAAAGTTGTAATTCCGTAAATCACAAAAACTTTTTGTAAAAATTTTAAAATAGTAGGTCTGCTTTCCATTTATTTTACCCCCAGTCTGTGTTTCAGTTCGTCGGCATATTGCCTTGAAGCGATAATCTGCTCGCCGTTTTCAAGTGTAATTCTGATTTTGCGGTTGATTTCAGATTTCAGTGAACGTATATATTTCAGCTGTACAAGACAGGATTTGCTGACACGGAAAAATCCGCAGTGACATAGCTGTTCTTCGATTTCATAGAGCCGCTGTTTCAGTTCATAGCAGTCATCGGCGGTGTATATAAATGTTTTCCTGTCCACTGATTCAGCATATATGATACTGTTTACATCTACGATAAAAGCTTCATCGTCCTTAATTGCGGCAATCTGTCTGTCAAGAATCCGCAGAGTGCTGATTATTTTTTCCAGTTCAGGCGTAATACTTCTTGTATTTATGATAATTTCCGTATCGATAAACTTTTCATCGGTATTTATAATTATTTTCACGGTATCACCTCTTTGAAATAATTGTATCATATGAGCTTTATATTTTCAATAGTCTATGACATAACCTGCCGAATTCAGTTACTGAAATGCCAAAAAACCTCCCGACAAATCATCTGGAGGTTTAGTTCACTCATTCACTTTTTTAATAACACGTGCTTCCCAACCGCATCGTGCAACAAGGTATTCACAATCCGGATATTCTTCAATTTTATACAACGTCCAGTCGCCGTCTGTTGTTTTACACACAACCTTGTATGTTTCTTTGTAAGGTTCAATTTCTTTATAATCGATTTCTTCATAAACCATTCCGTCAAAACGAAATACATTGCCTTTATACTCTGCTTTACGCAGAATATTTTCCCTGATTATAAAAAATCCAATTATTAAAAGTATTGCCGCCACTACCACTGATAATATAATTGTTGCTTTTTTTGACTTAGATGCATTTCTTTTCATTGTATGCCTCCATTTCACTTTTTAATGAAAGCCTCCCGACAAATCATCGGGAGGCTGTGTTGTATTGTATATTAAGCGATTGCAGATTTTTTCTTTTTTTCAGGAACGCTGATAAGCTTAGCCTGACAGAGCGCAAAACCTACGGCACCTGCCACAATAGTTGAAGCAATCATTTCAGGCACAGCATTAACTGTTATAGATGTAACAATCCATGCAATAGGGGACTGGTCACCCATATACTTATCAACGAATTCCTGATTATTACCGAAAAGAAGAACAAGCGCACTCATAAATAACACTGTATTGAGAAGCGCTGTAGAAAATCCTGTAATAAAGCAGGCAATTTTCGGATGTGTCAGCTTGGACATGATTCTGAAAATCCAGCCTGCGAGGAAGCCCTCGAGAATTCGCGGAACAAAACGCTGTACAAAAGTCAGCACAGGGCTGATTTCAAATGTAAATACACCCATAGCGCTTACGCCGAGAATTCCGGCAAAACACTGAAGAAAACTGCACACACCCCAAACAGCTCCTATGACAGCACCGCCTACAGGGCCAAGAGCAATTGCAGCGATAGCGACGGGTATCATCGCCATTGACATTGAGAGCGCACCTACGGGGATGTTCAGTGGTGTGATAACCACTACAAGAGCCGTGAGGAGACCAAACAATGCCAGTTTTTTGGTATCGACCTTTTTGTTCATATTAAATTTTCCTCCTTGTTATTATTCTTCCGAAGAAGATACAATACAACAACATTATAATATCATATTTTTCAGGAAATGTCAATATATTGAGAAAAATTCGAGATATTACTCATGAATTGACGTTTTGCAGGTAATATTTTTAGAGATTTCACCAAAATATTGAAATACAACATATTCACAAAAAATTAATAAACAGTTATACAAATCATAACAATATCATGCTGAAAAAATGTTAAAATAATATGATAGGATAATTATGTAAAGAGAATTCCGAATGATATTTTTTCAAGGCGGCAGGGGTTCCCTAAAGTCATATTTCTGAAAGGGGGAGTATACTTGACGAATACAGTTAGAGAAGAAAAAGATATCATAAATGTTATTGACGAATTTGATTATTCAACTCAGAATGAGACATATAATGAAAACTTCCGCCAATGGAGAAAGCGCAGGGGAAACAGATACTCCTTTGATTTCAAGAAAAATCAGCGTGAACGCATATATATTGACGGCAGAGGATTTGTAGAAAATTCATGTGAAGCGGCAGAAAAAAAAGTGCTCGCAAGGATATTCCACACCCTTGGATATGCCGCGCTGATGTATGTTGTATTTGATGATGTTATTTCCAAACTTCTTATATATGCTCTGGAGTTTCTGGGATTAGATATACATACAAGTTTTTCAAGTTCCACCGTATATGGCGGCTGTCATGAAGTTGTACTGACGCTTATTATATTTGATATTATAAAAATGGCAATTCCGCTGTTTTATCTTCATTTCAAACTCAAAGTGCCGAAAAAAGCCGAAATTATGGGAAGCATGAACAATCCATCCGCTCTTGTGGGATCTATAGCCGCGGCATTTATGGTATGTGTCGTAGCAACAATTCCCTCAGCATATTCAATGGAAGTAAGAGAAGTTGTTGCATTTTTCGGCGCAAATCAGGCGGATATTTCAATCTGGAATCAATTTGAGTTTATAATCTATACGGTATTTGATATACTTATTCTGCCGATTTTAACACAGCTTTTGTTCTGCGGAGCATCATTTACTGTTTTGCGGCAGTTTGGGGATACTTTTGCAATTCTTATTACATCGCTGACAGCGGCGGTGTTGACACAGGACTTCCGCACTATGCCTGCTGTATTCCTCATAACATTTGTGGGATGCTGTGGCATGCTTTCAAGCGGCAGTATTTTCACAGCTTTTGCAGTTAATATCATATATAAGATGTACGAGCTTACCCTTTCACTTATTGAAACAGACACATCTGACAATATGCCTATGATGCGTAATCTGTTTATGGCGGCAATAGTACTTTTAGGCACAGCAGGACTGATATATTTCCGATTCTCTATGAAAAAAACAAAACTGAGGTTGGCACATTACAGTTCATCAGTTTCCTTTGGCAAGCGAATGATGTATGCAACAAGAACGTTTCCATTTTCCGCAGTTGCCATACTTTGCGTAACCTATGCCTTGATAAAGGCGGTGATGTAGTGGATTACATGAAACGCGCGTTAGAGCTTGCACAGGAGGCATTCGACGATGGCGAAGTGCCGGTGGGAGCAGTGGTGGTAAAAAAATCCACAGGAGAAATAATAGGGGAGGGGCGCAATCGTCGTGAAATCGAGAAAAACGCCCTTGCACACGCGGAGCTTTACGCTATTGATGAAGCATGCAAAAAGCTTGGAGGCTGGCGGCTTCCCGACTGTGCAATTTATGTTACCCTTGAACCCTGCCCCATGTGCTGCGGAGCGATAATCAATTCACGTATAGATGATGTCTATTTCGGAGCTTATGATTACAAAAGCGGCTCGGCTGAATCGGTACAGAAGATGTTCAGCCTGCCCTATAATCACAAACCCAATGTATATGGCGGCATATCAGAGCATGAATGTTCGGGAAAGCTTACGGAATTTTTTAAAATGCTTCGTAATAAAAGAAAAAACAACGGCTGATTTCTGCAATCAGCCGTTAATTTATTTCAACACATTTGAATCCGTGATTAATCGTACAGCTTCTTCTGTAAGCTGTTTCAGTTTTTTGATGTTTCTGGTGCTTTTTTCATATATTATCTCATCGGACTTTATAACGCATATCTTAAAGCACCCTTTTAATTTGAATTCAGGATACCACCCTACGTCCAGTACATGTCCTGATTCATATTCAATCTGAATCAAATCCTCTTTTAATTTATCAAGCTGCATAAATAACGGTATATCGGGATTAATGCAAAAATCATTATATTCCCTGACAACTGAGCGCTCAAATTCAAAACTATAAGACATTCAATCACCTGCCTGTTTATATTTCATAAAAATCTTTCATTCTTTCCCACTCAACATAATCACCGGGTTTTTCCCAATATTGTATATTTGCATTTTCCATGGCACGCTCCATATCACCCATATCGTCATCGCCTGCTGTATCGTCGATTTTAAGCTTGAGCAAGTACCTTAAATAGCTTAATCTGTCAGGTATTCTCGAATTACAGATAAAATCAGTAAGTTCTTTTTCAAACTCTCTCTCGTCAAATTCCTCGTCTTTTGGAACTGCAAACCAACTAATAAGGTGGTCCAGCGATACAACCATATATTCAAGTTCCTTATACATAGATACAATTTCATCCCATGAATATGAAATTATTTTATTTTTTTCAATCATGATGTTTTCTCCAAGATACTATTTCATATATTCCAGAACTCTGATTTCATAGTCTGTTTCACCCGACGAGAAATCAACTGCTATTTGTTTATTCAGGTCAATTAATGTGAAATCCTTGTTAGGATTCAGCTCTATCAGTTCTCTTGAAAAATCATTATATGAAATAACCTTAATATTGCACCATAACGGCACACCGTCCGGAAGTACAGCCAAATCATCAGACAATCCCAAAGAATCAAACACAGTATTCAGCCATTGGCAATACACATCATTATTGAGTTTTTGTGCTTTTCTGTAAGCAACAGGAGCATCATACTGAAATATTTTTCTTACTTTTGCAAGAATTTCTTCGTCCTCAAAAAAGGAAATAAAATCAAAGGAAGAAAAATCCTTAATTCTGATTTTCACGCTGTTCTGCAGCTTTTTCAGTTCATACAATTTTCTTTTAAATTTCGAATATTCATCTAAAATCGCTTTTACAAATAATTCTTCTTTGTAATCATCAAAAACATCGTTCATACATTCTGCCGCATTTTGTTTTATTTCTTCATCAGATGAATTAACAGAGAGTTTTAACAGATGCTTGTAAACATCAAAATCACAAACAATCAGCAATCCCTGCAAATCGGTGTAATCCTCCGAAAATACAGGATTATCACAAGAACCGTATGTCTTAAAAAAAGCAGATGAGAAATTATTTCTGAAACGTACAGGATCTCTTTCGCGAAGCAGCATCAGATAGCAGGAGCCTGTATATTTCCATACAAAGTTTGACGCACACCCCTCATGCATAAAGAAGGCATACAGAGAATTATATTCATCATCGTTCAGCAGCGAAAGATTTTCCAATGCACAGCCTATTCTTTTATCCGTTTTCGCTTTTTCCATTAAAAATTCTTCCGGTAAAATTGATGCGTAATATTCGTTCATTTTTAGCTGTTCTCCATTTTAGAACTTTCCCTTATTTATTTTCCTCAACCTTATAATAAACCTCAACAGGAGCGCTTTCAACATCGTTGAGAGTCATGTTGAGAGAATCGTATTCAATGGTGTAATCATAAGACATAGGCTCAGAATCGCCCTTGATATAGGTAGAAATCAGGTCGCCGAACATATCAATTTTTCCGTCAATTGTCTCGTAGTCAAAGCAATCCACCATATATATAATGAATTTTTCGCCCTCTACCTTGCCCTCAAAATAGAATTTCTCAGGAGGGATTCCCAACTGTTCAGCAAGAACATCTGTAGCAACACCGCCCAGGATATGATAATAACCGTCAATGCTGTCAGGATTGGGCTCGTCAAGGCGCTCCATATCGATTAGGACGGACGTAACGTCCTCCTGATACTCCTCACTGTAAACCGTATTTGTGATATACACCTTTGAACCGTCGTAGGAGATATTCTCCTTTGTGATAAGAGCATTCATGGTCTGGAATTCGCCCTCAGGTGTGAAATGAGCGTTTTCGGAAAAATCAATAATAAGGCTGACTTTTCGATTTTCCCCAAAACGATAACCGCTTACCTGATTCATCCAAGTGCCGATAATTTCAGGGTCAATTTCAGCAGTACTAACTCTGGATGACGAATTATCAGGATTTTCAGACTTTTTTTCAGCGCATGAGCAAAGGCAGAAAACAGATAAACAAACAGCAAGTGACATTAAAATTTTTTTCATTTCAAATCTCCTATAAAGCGTTATCAGTAAATTATGTTATCCATTGGCATGGTAGCCACCGCATTAAGACTTTCATCAGCAGTGATTCCCGCGGCAAAATTATAGCTTCCTTGACAGGCAATCATAGCCGCATTATCGCCGCAAAGTTTTAATTCGGGCATATAAAACTCAAATCCACGCTCTGCGCAGGCAGTTCCAAGGGCGGTACGAACTCCGGTATTTGCCGAAACACCGCCTGCAAGGGCAATTTTTTTGTATCCGTATTCCTCAGCGGCGCTGATAGTTTTTTCAGTTATTATTTCAGAAATAGTGCGCTGAATACTTGCCGATAAATCGTTTTTGTCGATTATTTCACCTTTCTGGTCAGCATGATGAAGCATATTAATAACCGAGGTTTTCAATCCCGAAAAACTGAAATCAAATTCAGTTCCTGCAACGGCAGGGTGTGGGAGCTTAAATGCCGCAGGATTGCCATTCTGCGCGGCTTTGTCAATATGCACACCGCCGGGATAGGGGAATCCCATAGCTCTCGCGCATTTGTCAAAGCATTCTCCAGCCGCATCATCGCGAGTTCTGCCGATTACACGGAATTCAGTATAACTCAGCACTTCAATGAGATGACTGTGCGCGCCGCTTGCGACAATGCACAGATAGGGCGGTTCAAGTTCCTTGTGGCAGATGTAATTTGCGGCGATATGCCCAGCAATATGATGCACAGGAATCAGTGGTTTTTCAGCGGAAAATGCCAGAGATTTGGCAAAATTAACGCCAACCAGCAGTGCGCCGATAAGTCCTGGAGCATATGTTACAGCAATGCCGTCAAGGTCGGCAAGAGTGACATCAGCCTCTTTCAGCGCCTGTTTTGTTACCGCGAGAATATTTTCGCAATGGCGGCGAGAGGCGATTTCTGGCACAACTCCGCCGTATTTCTTATGTTCCTCAATCTGCGTTGAAATTACCGATGAGCAAATATTTCTGAAATCCTCGCACACGCTTGCGGCAGTTTCATCGCAGGAGCTTTCTATTCCTAAAATTAACATTTTCAATCCTCTTTATTCATTAAAAGTTGCATTACAACTGCATTTTCGTCGGGAAAACTATAAAAGTTTTTCCTTATAGATAATTTTTTAAATCCAAATTTTTCGTATAAACCTATGGCGGCAGAATTCGATTCCCGAACTTCAAGAAATATACATTTAGTAATATCAGGAAGTGTTCCGAGAAATTCATGCATAAGCTTTGCGGCGATTCCCTGCCGTCTGTATTCGGGAGCAACTGCAATGCTTGTGATATCTGCTTCATCTGCCGCAAAATAGCCGCAAATCAGTCCTGTTACAATGTCATTTTCTACGGCATAAAGCACGATTCCGTTGTCCTTTTCTGTCTCGGATTTAAAGGATTCCGCAGACCAGCCGTCATTGCCAACGCATTGCTTGTCAAGGTCTGAAAGGCGGCTGAAAAGGGATTCCGAAGATTTTTTATCAGCGCGGAAAATTTCCATTATTTCAGCTCCTTTCCAAGCAATATAGTCCGATTTATCAACCCTTTGCGTCATACCAGCTGTTGCCCGTATGAACATCAACAGCAAGAGGAGCTTTCATCTCGCAGACATTGAGCATTTCCTCTTTCAGCAGTTCAGCACAGCGTTCAGCGCATGAAATATCCGATTCTATAATAAGTTCATCGTGAACTTGTAATATCAATTCCGCATTGAGATTTTCTTCTTTTAAACGGCGATATACGTTTATCATTGCGATTTTTATAAGGTCAGCTGCAGTACCTTGAACGGGAGTATTCATGGCGATTCTTTTGCCTGCCGCCTGTAACATTTTATTTGAAGAAAGCAGTTCGGGGATAAGTCTTTTTCGTCCGAACATTGTAGTTACAACCCCTGTTTTCATGGCGTTATCAACGGTATCGTCCATGAATTTCTGTACCTTTGGATACTTAGCAAGATAATCCGAAATATACTTTTTTGCCTGTGCAACGGATGTGTTGATATCTTTTGAAAGGGAGAAAGGTCCCATGCCGTAAATTATGCCGAAATTTACGGCTTTTGCGGCACTTCTCATCTCGGAAGTGACCATAATTGCAGGCATATCGAAAACCTGTGCCGCAGTGGATGTATGGATATCTTCTCCCGATGTAAAAGCGGAAATCATATTTTCATCACCGCAGAGATGCGCCATAACTCGCAGTTCAATCTGGCTGTAATCCGCGTCAATCAGCACTTTTCCGCTGTCGGCAACAAAGAATTTACGCATTTCAGCGCCAAGCTCTGTGCGGACGGGAATATTCTGCAAATTGGGTTCTGTGGAAGAAATTCTGCCTGTTCGTGTTTCGGTCTGCTTGAATGAGGTGTGGATTCTTCCATCCTCAGCGACCTTTTCAAGAAGTCCTGTGACGTATGTTGAATTTAGTTTTGTATACTGTCTGTATTTTAATACGTTATCAACAAGGGGGCAGAAATTGCGCAGTTCCTCTAAAACTTCGGCATTTGTGGAATATCCGCTTTTCGTCTTTTTCTTGGCAGGAAGTCCCATTTCCTCAAAAAGCACAACTCCAAGCTGTTTAGGTGAGGAGATATTAAACTCATGACCTGCTTCGTCGTATATCAGCTGTTGAGTTTCCTCAATCATTTCGGTAAGATATTTTCCGAAATCCCGAACACCCTCCTGTGTTATCATGATACCTTTGTGCTCCATTGAAGCCAGAACCTCGGTCAGCGGCATTTCAATATTGTTCAGCAGTTCGGTCATACCCTCGTTTTCAACAGCTTCGCGGAGTTTTGCAATAAGCCGCGGAAGTGACGCTAATTCGGCAAAATCTCCATTTTCGGAGCAGTAGTGCACGCCGTATTCGCCGCAAAGCTTTTCCGTTGTGTAATCGGAAGCGGAAGTATTCAGCAGATATCCGCAGATTTCTCCGTCTGTTTTCAGATTGCGGAGATTGCCGCCGTGAGTCATTGCCCAGCGGTAGTGCGACTTTGCAGACATAGTAATTTTTTCGCAGTCTGAAGCCAAAAATTGAAGTATCAGTTCCTCGGAATTTGTTTGGTAAACCGTTGTATCATCAAGAATTATCAGCTTTTCGCCGTCAAATAAATAGGCTATATTTGTAAATCCGTCGATTATTTCAGTTGTAAGTTCTGCCGTTGTCAGTTCCACAGGAGTGTATTCCTCCACAGGTTTTTCAGCGGATTTTTCAGCGGCAGAGGCTGAAATTTCAAGCTTATCGAGGAGCTTGTACATCTCCAGTTCTGTGAGGAAACGACTTAATTCAGCCTTATTCGGCTCCCCGATTTTGTAGCTGTCAAGGCAGGTTTCAACAGGAGCGTCACGGACGATAGTTGCAAGCCATTTGCTTTCTTTTGCCGATTCTTCGCCGTTTTCAAGCTTTGTCTTAACTCCCTTGGTGAGAGTGGAATCGGCATATTTTTCGTAGAGATTTTCAATTGTGCCGTATTCTTTAATGAGATTTGTTGCCGTTTTTTCGCCGATTCCTGCAACTCCCTTGATATTGTCGGAGCTGTCGCCCATGAGTGCTTTCAGGTCAATGAGACGAATTGGCTCGAAACCGTAATCCTCAGTAAATCGGGCAGGAGTGTAGTGAATCGTTTCCTTATTTGTAGCAAGGAGAACGGTAACATTTTCGTCAATCAGCTGCAAGCTATCCCTGTCGCCGGTGAGGACGTAACACTGACAGCCGCAGTCGGTACAGCTTTTTGACAGCGTGCCGAGAATGTCGTCAGCCTCGAATCCCTCACATTCCACCACTTTTATACCCATAAGCGTGAGTAATTCCTTTATTAAAGGTAGCTGCTGTGCAAGTTCGGGAGGCATACCCTTGCGGTTAGCCTTGTAGGTTTCAACTTTTTTGTGGCGAAAAGTGGGTGATTTCAGGTCAAAGGCAACGGCAACAGAATCGGGCTGCACATCGTTGAAATTTTTAAGATATATATTCATAAAGCCGAAAATGGCATTGGTGAAAACGCCTTTTTTATTGGAAAGCAGCTTTATACCGTAAAATGCGCGGTTTAGTATACTGTTTCCGTCAATGGCGAGAAGCTTCATAATATCACCTCGTAGTAATCATTATAAATGTAATTATAACACGCTTTTACCGAAATAGCAAGGGATTTTGAAAAAATCCGAAAAAATTTCAAAAAAGGGGTTGACAAGCAGTGGAATGTGTGATATAATATAAAAGCTGATTTCAGCACATATCGTATTCTAAAGACAGCAGGCAAGGTGTAAGCCCGTAAGTCCCGCCGAGGAGTGCAAGTGATAAGAATTATCATTGTCCTTTTCCGAGCTGTCGGCAAAAGGATTTTTTATTGCCCCGAATACGATAACAAATATTTCGGAGGTGAATACACAATGCCAAGCAATGCAGTTCTCGAAGCCAAGAAGGCTAAGGTTGAGCAGCTCACAGACCTCATCAAGAATTCCGTAGCAGGCGTTCTCGTTGACTACAAGGGCATCACCGTTGAGGAAGACACAAAGCTCAGAAAGGAGCTTCGTGAGGCAGGTGTTAATTACTTCGTTGAGAAGAACACTCTGCTCCTCCGTGCATTCCAGAATTGCGGTATTGAGGGATTCGAGGAGGTTCTTAACGGAACAACAGCTATCGCTCTCTCAAACGATGACCAGACTGCTCCCGCTCGTATTCTCGGTAAGTTTGCTGAGAAGGCAGGCGACGAAAAGTTCAATCTCAAGGCAGGCTACGTTGAAGGTGAAGTTTACGATCAGGCAGGAGTTGTTGCTCTTTCCAAGATTCCTTCAAAGGACGTTCTGCTCGCTCAGCTGGTTGGCTCTCTCCAGGGTCCCATGCAGAAGCTCGCAGCTACTCTCAAGGCAGTTGCAGACAAGAAGTCAGAGGAAGCTGCCTGATTTCAATTGTTTATCTAAGTTGTCAGCTTAAAACTATCGCCATATATGGCAAATATTTATAAAGGAGATTATTATCATGGCTTCAGAGAAGATCACAAATTTTGTAGAAGAAATCAAGACTCTTTCCGTTCTCGAGCTTGCTGAGCTCGTAGAGGCAATCCAGGAGGAGTTCGGTGTAACAGCAATGGTTGCTGCTGCTCCTGCAGCTGGCGGTGCTGCTGCTGGTGAGGCTGCTAAGACAGAGTTCGACGTAATCCTTACATCCTTTGGTGACGCTAAGATGGCTGTTATCAAGTGCGCTAAGGAAGTTCTTGGTCTTGGTCTTAAGGAGGCTAAGGAAGTAGTTGAGGCTGCTCCTAAGGCTCTTAAGGAAGGCGTTTCCGAGGCAGAGGCTAACGAGCTTAAGGAAAAGTTCGAGGCTGCTGGTGCTACAATCGAGCTCAAGTAATTTATTACTTAGTCATTCAAGGGCTGTTCCGTTTGGGACAGCCTTTTTTGTTGACAAAATCAGCTGAATATGATATAATTTCATTGGTCAAAACAATAACAAATAGGAAGTGAACGTAGTGTCCAACAAAATTTCGAAATCCATAATCTTTTTAATATTAACCGTCATTTTATTTGTTATACAATACTTTTTTAGCAAAATCGGCTGGATTATTGCAGATATTTTTGATTATTCGTCAATAGATAAAGACGGTCTATTTATGCGTTTGTCAGTTCACCACATTATGCAAATGCTTCTTGCACTTGTTGTTATATTTATACTTCATAAAACATCGGATAAAACAGATTTCAAGCTAAAGCCAAAGTATGATAAAAATGGAATAAAATATACTTTTATTTTTTGTGCTGTAATTTTCGCTTATTTTCTGGGAGCATACATAATAGGCTCTTTTTTAGGAACAATCGGAATTTATGATTATGAGCTAACAGCAACAAATGTTATCGGAACATTGGCATTTCAACTGTTGCTATCAGGCACTTCAGAAGAAATATTATTCCGTTCTCTGCCTATCGTGTGGTATAAAACGGCAATCAAATCAGATAGCAAATTCTTCAACATAGGTGTTGTCTTAGCCGTATCATTTCTATTTGCAATTGCTCATTACAACGCAGCTATGCCGCTTCCGCCGCAATTATTTCAGATAATCTATGCCTTTGTTCTCGGCTTAGTGTATGGATTTGTTTTTCTGAAATCCAAAAGTGTCGTTTATCCCATGATAATGCACGGAATGAGCAATTTTATTTCAGTCGGCGGATGTTACATTTATATGTATTTCTTTACGTAAAATCCGATGCATAGCCGTTTTCTCTTATTTTTATTGAGAATTCAGATTTACCAAGAAAGCTGAGAAAATACTATGAACATACGTGAAATCAAAGAAAATAAAAAGCAATATCTTTCACTTTTGCTGTTGGCTGACGAGCAGGAAGATATGATTGACCGCTATATCAACAAGGGGACAATGTATGTCCTTGACGATGACGGGGTAAAATGTGAATGTGTGGTGACGGACGAGGATGAGGGAATCCTTGAAATCAAGAACATCGCCACAGAGCCGCAATATCAAGGAAAAGGCTATGCAAAGGCTATGATTGACTTTATCTGCCGCAAATACAAGGAAGATTTTTCTGTATTGCAGGTAGGCACAGGCGATAGTCCGCTGACTGTGCCTTTCTACGAAAAATGCGGATTTGTCCGTTCCCATACCGTGAAAAATTTTTTCACCGACAACTACAACCACCCTATTTATGAATGTGGGGTGCTGCTTACTGATATGGTTTATCTGCGGAAAAATTTATGACTTGTTTTTATCGGCAAAATTATTCGTAATTTTACAGCTGTAATTTAAAACCCCCTCCATATATAGTCCAAAATGAGCCTTTTTCCAACGGAAAAATGTTGATTATTGAAAAATTTTTGAAAAGTTTGGATACATGCCTAATTATCAACATGTATTTTTGTACAACACGCAGAAGATTATAAACATTTTTCTTTGTGGAAAACTAAGTTTTATTTATGCTGAAATTTTTGGAAATTTTCCTGCTTTAAAATCTCAAATTGCCGATGACAACAATAAATCACCCGTTCTTTTGTGCAAGATAGCCAAAAGTACGGGTTTAATATTTATGTCAAAAACACTTGCTATATTTAAAAAAATATGTTATAATTATAGGAGTTATGAATATAGGTTATTATTTTGTGAAATTTATTGAGGTATACATTTATGAATGAAAAGATAAATCGTCTTGCCGAATCAATCGGTAAGGTTATTGTCGGAAAAGAAGATACGATAATTCGTCTTATTGCCGCTATGCTCTGCGAGGGCCATGTTCTGCTGGAAGATGTTCCGGGCGTTGGAAAAACTCAGCTTATTACGGCTCTTTCCCGTTCTGTAGGCGGAAAATTTAACCGTATTCAGCTCACTCCTGACGTTATGCCGTCGGATATTGCAGGCTTTACTATGCTTGATAATAAATCCGGGGAATTCATTTACCGCGACGGTGCTGTAATGTGCAATTTTCTCCTTGCAGATGAAATAAACCGTGCTTCCCCTAAGGTGCAGTCGGCTCTCCTTGAAGCTATGGAGGAACGCCAGATTTCTATGGACGGCGTGACACATAAGCTTCCAAGTCCGTTTCTTGTAATGGCTACCCAGAATCCCGTTGAGACATATGGTACATTTCATCTGCCCGAAGCGCAAATGGACAGATTCTTTATGAAGCTTTCTATGGGTTATCCCGACGCTGATGAGGAAATCCGTATTCTTGAAAGGACGGAAATGCGTAATCCTATAAACAACATCACCGAGCCTGCAATGACTGTTGACGAGATTCTTGAAATGCAGCAGGAGGTGCGTAATGTACGCGTTGCCGATTCTGTTAAAAAGTATATCACAGATATTGTTCGCTTTACACGAAGCGACAGAAATGCGGCTCTCGGTATAAGTCCAAGAGGAAGTATTGCGCTGTATAAGGCGGCTAAGGCTTTTGCTTACATAAATGAGCGTGAATACGTAACTCCCGACGATGTTAAAAATACCGCTGTTTCTGTTCTGGCTCACAGAATTATCCTTTCGCCTCAAGGCAAGAGTGAATTCAACACGACAGAGGCTTATGTGGAGGCAATACTCGGCACTCTCCGCGTTCCTGCAATGAGCGATTGATATGGGAAGTATTTTATCTATATTGTCAATAATCGTTGTTCTTCTTGTTTTCACCTTTTATATAGACGGTGATATCGGCGTTGTAATTATCGCTTTTATGATTTTTGCGCCCCTTGTTTCAGCTTTTTTTGCGTGGTACGGCAGAAAAAGAATTAAAGTTTCCTTTGACTGTGACGGCTATGTCAGGAAGAACAATACTCTTACTGTTAATGTAAATGTGGAAAAAATTGGTTTTTTCCCTCTTGGTATCGTAGAAATCAAACTTGCGGCAAGCGAGGTTTTCAGTCCCGTTGATAAGCTGTATAAGCTTTCGGTTATAAGCGGCGACAGAAAAAGCTTTTCCGTGGATATACAGGCAAATACAGGCGGTAACGGTGAAATTGCCGTAACCTCTGTTCGTTCCTGCGGATTTCTGGGATATTTCAGGTTTAAAGCCGCTTGTCAGCTCCCTCCGCCTAAAAGTGTGGGAGTAATTCCCGAAATTCCTGATATCAAGGCATCTTCAAAGCTTTTCAGAAGTATTGCTGATTCTGTTATGACCTCCGACGAGGAAAGCAGCGATACAGCAATGACTTTTTCCCTTAATACTGCTCCCGGCTACGAGCACCGCGAATATGTGGAGGGTGACCCTCTCAAACGCGTAAACTGGAAGCTTTCTGCTAAAAAAGGCATAATGATGGTCAGACTTGATGAGGCGGTTTCTTCCGTTCAGCCTGTTGTGGCACTTGACCTTTTCCGCGGCAGTAAGGTAAATGCCGCAGAAGCGGTACTTGTGGAGGAACGCATAATCTGTTCCGCTTTTGCTCTTATATCTATGCTGATAAAGCAGGGAATTGCTTCAACAGTTGTATACTACGGCGCTGACGGCTCCGTTGTATCGGAAAGCGTTGATAATCCCGAATATCCGCCGCAGCTTCTTCTTAAAGTCCTTGCGGCTAAGGTTGAAAGGGACAGACGAATCCGCATTGACGCTTCGTCGGCTTGTTCCTGCGTTATAGCGTCGACAGATTGCTCTGCTGATTTAAGCAGTATCATATCCGCATTTGAAGATAAAGAAAATGTCTCACTCATAGGTGCGTCGGTTCATTCAAAAAATGAGACAGACTGCAAAATGTGGTACCTTGACGGTGATAATAATTTTAAGTTGGTATAAATAATGACTGATAGAAAAGAAACTATAAAGTCTTTCCTGATTAGGACAATGGCTGACCCCGTTTTGATTTATGCGGTAATTGCCATGATGTCCATTATGAATCATTACCGCAGTGCGCTTACAGTTCCGTATGGAATTGCGGCTTATGTTGTGGGCTGGGTGGTTTTTCGCCTGTTCGACTACATAAACAAACACCATTTTATCGGTTTTTTTGCCTATATTCTGCTGTTTGGAGCATTTATAGCAGGCAGTGTTGCCACTATAAAAAAAGGTAGGGAAAATTATCCTATCTCATGGGGACTGTGGTTCCTCACACCTCAGGATGCAATGCAGTACAACAAATGGTACACATTGGCAATTTTCATGCTTTTCCTGATTTTCATGCTGTCGGTAATATACTACTTCACTCGTGTGCGGTACAGGCTTTTTATGAATTTCCTTATTCTGATTATTCCTTTTTCTATTTATGGTAAAGAAAATGAGGAAATGGAAATAGGCTATATTATCGCGCTGTGTGTGGGATTCTTTGTAATACTTGCGAATTTCAGGCAGATGTCAGATAATGAGAAAGCAAAGGCGGTTGACAGACCTGAAATGTTCCGCTCAGCCGCAGTGTTTACAGTGCTTTTTGCTGTTGTTTCGGCTCTTGTTCCTAAGCCTGTTATTGAGGCGGACAGAACAATGATTGAAACAATGATTAACGCGGATGCGCTGACAGACAGATTCCTGAAAATGATTGATGTTTTCCGTGATGATACTGAGGGACAGCAGTTCCGTCAGAATCTTGGGGATATTCCGCTGTATTATGCGGTATCTCCTCAGCCCTTACAGCTTAAAACATCAACATTCACTACATACAATTACGAAAAGGATTCATGGAAAAGTGCTGACGGCGATAGCCGTTA
>CALGTV010000057.1 GCA_937902395.1 uncultured Ruminococcus sp. | reverse complement strand
CACAAATTCTTAAATCTTTCTCATAAAACTCCAGAGCCTTATTGTAGTCGCCCATTGCCCTATATACACCACCGATATTATTATAAGATGTGGCAGTATCAGGGTGTTCTGTACCAAGAAATTTTTCACAAATTCTTAAATCTTTCTCATAAAACTCCAGAGCCTTATTGTAGTCGCCCATTGCCCTATATACACCACCGATATTATTATAAGATGTGGCAGTATCAGGGTGTTCTGTACCAAGAAATTTTTCACAAATTCTTAAATCTTTCTCATAAAACTCCAGAGCCTTATTGTAGTCGCCCATACTGTAGTATGTCGAACCAATATTATTATAAGATGTGGCAGTATCAGGGTGTTCTGTTCCGAGTACTTTTTCATAGATATTTAATGCCATTTCATAATACTTTAGTGCTTTGTGGTAGTCGCCCATTTTGTTGGATACATTACCGATATTATTATAACTTGCGGCTGTATCTATGTGCTCTGTTCCATAAATTTGTTTTCGTTTTTTCAACTCTTTTAATGATATATCTAATGCTTTAGCATATTTACCTTTTGCTAAATAAGTGTTTATTAAGTCGTAGATAGAATTATCTTCAATAGGTGAATCGGTTATTTTTATTTTCTCTTTTAAAATAGCAATGGTTTTTTGAATTTCAAGTGCAGCATCTAACTCACTTTGAGCAAAGTAGACAGAATGCATTGTCGATAGTATATCAATAATTTGTGTAATTTCGTTGACTTCATACTCATTTACCCGTGTTAATGAATGTCGATATAAAGAAATAGTTATATTTTCAAGCTGTGCATTACAAAAATACTTTTGTTTAGCGTTTGCTATTGTTGTCATGTGTTCTATTGATTTTACATAATAATAAAGTGTATTAAATGATATATCTTCAAAAATATCATTGAAAAATTCTTTTAATGTACTTTTAGCTTGTTCATAATCTTTAGTTTGACAAATGGTTTCATATGCCATTTGTAACTTATTATTATTTATTTTCTTCATTATGTTTCTCCTAACATATTTTTATATGTTCAGCAATTTATAAAACTATGAGATTTAATCTAACATATATTTTGAAATGAAAAGTATTGATGTATTCTTATTTTACAAAAAATAATTATACGACTTTAATAATGTATATTTGTATGTTTTATGACGAAGTGGAATCGAAAATCGCTTCTATTATTATTTTTATTACATTTTTTATGTATTATTAGGGAATGTATTAATTATAAAATCTCTACTTATATTACAACATAATAATTATATCATATTTTACTGTGGATTGCAATAGCTGATATGGTTGATTTATGTAACTTTATGAAAATACTTATCAAAATATATGATTGTTATTAGAATTACATCCCAAGTTTTTTCACAATCTCATAAAACCTATTACGCTTGATACCGAGTTTTTTCATAGTATCTGTAGCTGTTTGTTCTCCGTTTCTCCACTTCTGGCATTCAGCTCTGAACTGTTCTTCGTTGAAAGAAAGCGGTTTACGACCTTTGTATTTGCCTTGCTTCTTGGCAATGGATATTCCCTCACGCTGCCGTTGCAGGATAGTTTCACGTTCAAGTTCTGCCAATGCTGCAAATATAGTCAGCATAAAACGTCCTTGTGGTGTATCGGTATCGACTTTTTCTTTAATGCTGATAAGAGCCACTCCCTTGTCGGTCAGCTCCTTGACAATCTGTAACATATCTGTTGTACTTCGAGCAAGCCGTGAGAAGTCTGATACTACAACTACATCGCCCTCACGGACATAATCGAGCATTGCTTTAAGCTGCGGACGATTTGTGTCTTTGCCACTCATTTTGTCGGTGAATATCTTTGTTATTTTTTCAGAATAGTCTGCAAATGATTTGAGTTGACGAGCTTCGTTCTGCTCATCGGTAGATACACGAGCGTATCCGATGTAAGTCTTACTCATAAAATCCTCCGTTCTGTTTGGTTAGGGTAGTCTTTATTTATCGGACGTTTGAAAATTGAAAATACAACTCTAAACGGACGCTTTTGGATAGTCCTGATAGAGTGTACCCTAAACAAACACTTTTTTCAATTATAATATAAAAATAAAGTTACTGCAATACTTATATCCATATTAGAGAATTGGTTGAAATTTGAGATATGCAAACAGCGAGAATGTGTTGCATATTTATGAATGATTTTTGATAGTGATATAAGTTTGACTAATAGTTGAAAAAATGAATTCCAACTTTGAAAAGAACCGAACCAATTTGTCTGTACGTACAAAATGGTTCGGTTCTATATGGTTAGGATATTATATATTTTTTCTCTTTATTAGTCATTTGATAAAATAGTCATAGCAATCATACCCAAAAGAAATACAACTACAAAAGCAATAAACCAAATAGTTATTATCTTTGTTAATAGGGATGTTCTTACTGTAAGGTCTTTTCTGTAACCACATTGCCTGCAGGTCGCATATCTTTCGTTAATGAAGTTTTTTCTACTTAAAAGAGCAATCCATCCGATAATTGGAATTAAGAGTAATATTGCTCTACCAAGTGTATCTAAACATGAATGATTAACTGGAACTATTCTTTCTTCAAAGTATAAAGAATGACTTCCACATTTCTTGCATTTCGTATAATTCTTCATTTTTCCTTCCTTTTGCGTTTTGTTGACGGTATAATTCTAATTTATACTATAATTCTATCATAATTTATCGAATAAAACAACTGACTTAATTAACAATAATATTTAATGTGGAATTTTGCAGTTTGTGTTTTTTGTGATTTTGTGCTATTATAGCACAAAAATCTGAAGAAAAAGCCTTGGCGCGTTGTATAATGAACGTGCAATGAAATATCCGCAACGTAAATGTTGCGGATATTTTGGGATTAGTTGTTATTGTTTTGAATTAACAAGCCATTCTCTCATATCGGTAATAGTTCCACCAGTTGAAAGAAAAGCGTAGAAGCTAAGTATTAATGAAGCATCAGAAGCATCGACCGTACCATCGCTGTTAACATCTGCGACTATTTCCAGTTCTCCAGTTAAAGTTTTGTCTCCGCCTGTTGAAAGAATTGCATATTCAACAAGTACTAACGAAGCATCAGAAGCATCGACCATACCGTCTTTATTTACATCACCGAGAAGAATGTTTGATATATCAGTATTAATTGTAACAGAAATAGATGTTGGAGTAGCTTTGCTATCAGAATAGCTCATGCAACTATCAGTAGACGAAATTGTAATAGTATTAACTTGTGAAAAGTCAGCTTTTACAGCATATTTAATTGCGAATTTGTCACCTTTGTTATCGAAAATTGGTGAAATTGTGTAATTTTCAAGACCATTAATATTGATGGTTTTGTTATTGATGGTTTCAGGCTTCATATACTTACTGAAAGAAAGAATAAACTGATTGTCCCGGTATTCAACAGTTTCAATTAATGGTGATTCGTAGCTAATAAGAGCAAAGTTTACATCAGTCTGAATCGGAGGAACATTTAACCATTCGCTTTCAGATGTTTCATAGCCTTCTTTGCTACATACGACTTTCCATTTGCCTTCGGGAACATCCCATGCATATTTACCATACTTGTCTGTATAAAGTGGGTTAAATTGGTCATAGTCGTTGGCATTCCACAATATTTCATCACCACTTTCATTATCTAAGTAGTATATTTTCATTTCGGCGTTTTCAATTCTATTGCTTGGTATTGCTTCGTAGACATAACCGCTTGGGTCAATAATGAAACGCGGATGACCATTACTATTATAGTACGCTTCAATTTCTTTATCTAATTCTTCTTCAACCATCTGGATTAAAGCGCTAACTCCTGCTTTGGCTAATATACATAGAGCAGGACCTACTATTGTTCCACCAGATGCTACAGCTACTGAATCCCAAAAGAGTTCGTTGCTCATTTGTAATACATAGAGCATTGTTGATTTAGCAACTAATTCATTGGAATTCCATGCTTTTCCTACTCTGTCATAATAACTTGATGTGTTTTGCATATAGCTGATAGGTAAAGAATAACATGAAGCCAAATATCCCATAGCATCCGCCCAATTTGTCCAACCTGTTACATTTTCAATTGTTTTAAGAGTTACTTCTTCTGCTATTCCGTCAAATAAGCTAATATAAAACTGTGTTTTACCAGCAGGACTAATTTCAGTTGAAACAGGTGTTTTTACAGCGACATAACCAGTATTGTAATCTTTATATTTTCTATTTGTAGATGTTGCTGTTGGAGATGTAGCAATATTTGGAGAAAATGCCCCTTGAATAGTAGGTGTTTGAACTTTTAAATAATATTTATATTTAATACCGTCTTCTTCAACAATGTATGCATTGTTGTCAAATCCGTAATCAGAAGGGGATTTTGCAACTTCTTCTGCTGAAACTTTTTTATCATTAAAGTTAAGTTCGTCAGATATTTCAGTATACTGCATTAATTCGTTAGTATTAATACCGTCAGAAATGGTATAGTGCAATAAGGTGTCATTGGGATTATCCTCTATCACCTCAACGCTACTGTTATCCTTGAACTTATCGAAAATATCAGATGAGGAATTATCATTTGTATCTTGAATTTCAATTTCTTTTTTATTAATAATTCTTACATTTAATGCTCCTGCTAAATAATTCTGATTCTGGTAATCAAAATAATCATTCGTAATCCATCTTTGCTTTTCAGTATTCCAGTGTGCTTCAAGTAGTTTCTCATCATTTCCTTTTGTGCTTGTTACGAAAACTTTATATATATTATTAGTATTCTCTGTTTCTATTTCAAATTGATAGTATGTTGAGGAGAGAGTAAAAACCGGAGAAGCACCTTCAGTAAATACTTTTGTAATATCTGTTTCTTCGTTTTCATTATAAATAAACTTAACAGATTTGACAACAGGTTCATCTTCACCGTACGTTATTGTTATTTCATCACTAATATTCTTACCATTCTGCGCATAGATAAGATATGTAGAGCCAGAAGTTTTTTCAGGAAGAGGAATAACTGTGTTATATTTACCTGTGTATTTGTTACTCTTAATAGTCTTTACTTTTTTTTCATCAACATATATCTCAATAGAAGCATCTTTTTCAGCTATACCGTGTACTTCCGCCTCATATGTGTTTACAGTATTAAGAGCATTACAGGTTAATTTAGGTACATCTACATCAATAGAACCTATTGTTTGTTGCTCCCAGTAATCGCCGTTATAAAAGAATGATATTGCGGGTGAAATCGAATACTCACCGTGTTCTTGTATTCTGCAAGAAAATTTTATAATACCTGTTGGTTTTGTTACGTAGAATGTATCGCTTGTGTAATCCGTACTTTCTTCATCTATTATGTTAGAAGCGATGCTATCAGGAATAATGCTCATACCTTCAGGAATATTTAGTAATATGCAGTGATCTGATGAATATTTTGCAACGTTTTCATTGAGTTGATAGCGAAGTGTATAGTTCACTATTCCATTAACAGAACCAACATTATTATTTACACTTATATATGATGATGAGTCAAGCAGACTGAATCGGCTGTCATGTAGCATTGGGCAATTTTCAAAGGAATGAGGTTTGAATGTGATATTCTTATCTCCACCGATGATTGTAGTAAGTTGCGTACAGTTAGCAAATGAGAGTTCACCGATTTCTTTAATTGATATAGGAAGGAGAACGTGTTTCAAAGATGAGCAATCATAAAATATCCCATCACATATTTTGGTGGAATTCTCAGAAAATTCTACATATGAGAGGTTAGTACAATTGGCAAATGGACTATCAGCCCATTCCAAAGAAGCAGGGATAGTGATTTCTGTAATAGCCGCACCATAGAAAGCATGATAACCAATACTTTTTAGATTATTTGATAAAGTTATAGATTTAAGATTATCACAGTTATCTACACCGCTTTCACCAATTTCGGTAACTGAATCGGGAATGACGATTGATTTAAGGCTATCACATTCTTGGATAGCATGTTCTTCTATGATTTCTAACGTATCGGGAAGTGTAATATCAGTCAAATTGGAACAACCATAAAAAGCCCAACTACCGATTGTTGTAATTCCTTCGGGAATAGTGATTGATTTTAAACCATTACATTCTCTAAATAAACCCGATGCAACTTTTGTGATTTTAGGAGCAAAAGTAACAGATTCAAGTGAAGTACATTCAGCAAAAGGTGAATCAGCCCATTCCAAAGAAGCAGGGATAGTGATTTCTGTAATAGCTGCACCATAGAAAGCATGATAACCAATACTTTTTAGATTATTTGATAAAGTTACAGATTTAAGATTGTTACAACTATCAAAACTATATTCGCCAATTTCGGTAACTGAATCGGGAATTACAATTGATTTAAGGTTAACACATCCATAGAATGAAAGTGAGCCAATTCTGTTAAGAGTTTGTGGTAAAATAACATTTTGTAAATTTTCACAATATTCAAAAGCGTTATCTGATATTACAGTAACATCATATCCGTCTATTTTATCAGGGATTTCAATACTTGCTACTGATTTTTCGCATCCAACAATTATAGCATTATTATCTTCGATTATGTATTCAAGACCATTTTTTAACGTGGCAGCCTGAGCTGTGTTAATGTAAAATATTGGTCTACTACTAATATTTTGGAGTGGTACTGTTGCATACCCTGCTATTAGTGTAGCTGAAACAGCCATACTAATAATTCTTTTTGTGATTTTGTTCATAAAACCTCCTTAAAATTCTTTGATAAATTTTTTATAAATACTATTTGTTTATTTTATATTGATAAACGCATCATTCATCCAATTCGAATGATTTATATTTATTATACAGTATTGCGAGATAAAAGTCAACAGTTTTTGTGATTTTAACGCATTTTTTAAATAAAAGTGTATAGTAAAACTGATTGTGAAAACAGTCGGTTTTATTTATATATATCGTAATTCCCATTGAATTTCAGTTCAAAATCAAAGTGGTTATGCTATAATAGCACAAAATCCCCCGACTGCCGAAGCAGCCAGGGGAGAGATTGAGCTGAAATTGTGCTATAATATCACATATTATTCTTCTTGTTTATCATCATCTTTTTTCTTTTTTAATAAGCCTTTGCTAATATCAAGGAGTATCGGGATTAATACAGATGATATTATAGCGGTTGGTAATAAGAAAATATTATTAGCTATCCAGCCTTTAAAAGTCGGGAACAAATCGTAATTTGCTATTTTAGCATCATTAACTATACCATTGACATTAGCTTTAAAATAGCCCTCATTATCTTTTGAGAAATCACAAGTTACAACAAGATTATTATCGTCGCTTTTTAAAGATAAATCTATTAAATTTAAGTCATACTTGGATATTACAGAAGGGAGAGTAAAGTTTAATTCACCTTTTCCTTGAATTTCTACGTTTGAAACATTAAAAAATTCGGATTTTCCTGATAAGGAATCAAATTCTGCGGATAAATAACATATATTTCCGTTATTATCAGGGTCAGCATCTAAAACCATTGTATGATATACGTCAGAAGAACTATCCATAAATTTAGTGCGATAAATTTCAAAATACACATTGTCGTCATATTCTAATTCAAGACGTGTTTTTACTCCATTTGAATAATAGTAAATTTCGCAAAAATGACATATCAAATTATAATCATATCCGCCAAATCGTATTCTTTGAACATTAGATTTAAATTTATTGTCTGGACTACTTCCTGCTTGATAGGCATTTATGCTGCAATTTATATTGCCAGAATATGTTTTACTATACATGGTAATATCTGTAAAATCGAAAGAGTTATTATTAATTTCTTTCACAGTTATCGAGCTGTACTCATTTTGGGGTATAATATATAAACGCTCAGTATATCCTTCGGAGCAAGTATTTCCTCCTAAATATTCTCCATTAAAACTTGCATAGTTAAAATCAATTGTAATGGGAGCGTAAAAAGAAAAATCTACATACCAATCAGTACTCAATGTGGAAACAGAGGCGTTTGTGGAAATATTATTTATTGAACGTGTATTATCGCTTTCAAAATATATAGATGCATTTTTAGGAGAGAACATAAAAATAATTCTTATAATAACAAGAGCAATAAAAAATATAATTGGTATTCTAAACCATAAACTTGATGTAATACAAATTATAATTTTTTTTATGTTTCTTAAAATCATAATTACTTTATTTGATTGCTTGCAAGAGGTTTGAACATCTTTTTTATCAATAACTTTTTCTTTTTGTGCTGCAGAAGATTCCTTTATAGGCTTTGGTTGCTTTTTTTGTTTTTGTTCTGTTTTTTCATCATTTGTCCTCCATTGTAAATCCATTTTTGTAAGCCTAAAAACCTATTAGGCTTGAATTACTCGAAAAAATCTTTTCAGATTATTGTTACCTGTATTTTTCTCGTTTCTTAAATTATATCATATATTTTTGATGTAATCAATGGGTTTTGGTAAATTTTGTGCTATAATAGCACAAAATCCCCCGACCGCCGAAGCAGCTAGGGGAGAGTGTTTGCTGAAATTGTGCTATTATGTCACAATTTACAAGGTGAGTTTCGGTTTTTCTTCAAGTAATGCGTGAACTTTGTCTTTAGCATTAATTTTTACGTGTGGTTTATCCTCGATGATATGTGTTTCAAAATAAATATCATTTTTTTCAAGTATGCTTATAGCACCTGGTGTGCATTCGCCAAGATAGTACGGGTCAGTTATCGAAGTTGTTTTTTCAGAAATATTATCAGCAACTGCAAGATTATCGTCAGCATCAGCTTCAAGCATTTTTGTCAGCTCATCAAGACGTTTTGTTTTCTCTCTTAATTCTTCTTCACGAGGGAATGAAACATCAAGCTGCGTTTTAGCTTCTTCAAGCTCTACAACAAGTCCGTCAAGTTTTCGCTGTGCATCAATCAAACGTCTGTCCATTGTGCTAATCAGATTATCAAGCCTTGTAAAGTTTCCTGTTTCACTACCTCCGAGAGTTATTATATGCTTTGCTTCGCCCTGGAGCATACCGCCATAACTCTTTTCAAGAGGATTATATCCTACAAGCAGCTTGAATCCTCTATAGTTGCCTATTTCGTGATTCGTGCTGTAATCCTTTTCAACGGCTGCCTGAAATGCTGCTATCAATGCTTTTCCTGCTTCTTCTTTGTCAGTAAACACCTTACCATTAATTTCAATTGAGGGGAATATCGCTTTTCCGTCACTATCATATGTTATTGGAGATTTTTTCGCTTTTTCAATATCTGCTGTAATACCATTTATTTCATTTTTCAGATATTGTATCTTCATTGGTAGATGTGTCGTTACTTCATTCTGCAACTTGTAAAGGTTGTTTTCGTGAGCCGATTTAAGCATTTTAAGTTTGCCGACTTCAATGTCAAGGTCCATTTTCTCTTTGATGAGAGGATTTCCTGCGGATAATGCCTTTACCTCTGCATAAGATAATGTTACTTCGTCCATATCCTGACAAGAACGAACTGGAGATTTACTTGTCATAATCTGACTAATGAATTTTTGCTTATTTTCAAGCATCTGATACAAATAAGCATCGAAAGTTCCCTCTGTAACATATCTGAAATGGTCAACGTGTTCGTTTTCATTACCCTGTCTTACCATTCTTCCACGGCGTTGCTCCATATCAGCAGGTCGCCAGGGAGCATCGAGGTCGTGTAATGCAACAAGTTTTGTCTGTATATTTGTTCCAGTACCCATTTTCTTTGTTGAGCCGATAATTACTCTCACATCGCCCTTGCGGACTTTAGCAAAAAGCTTATCCTTTGCTTCCTCGGTTGCAGCATCGTGTATGAATGCTATTTCATCGGCAGGAACACCCTTTGCAATAAGCTTATTTTTTATATCATCGTATACAGAGAATCGCTCACCTTTTTTCTTTTTATCGTTGCTGTTTTGAGGAACACCCAAATCACAGAAGATAACTTGTGTAAGCTTTTTATCAGATGTTTTATCCCAGATATCATATACATTATTGATACACGTATTCAATTTTGAATTTTTATCATCAGGCAAATCTGGATTCATAAGCCTTTGGTCAAGTCCGATTTTTCTACCGTCATTTGTAATCATAGGCATATTATCGTCCTTACGGTCAACTTGTCGTAAACGTATACGTTTAGCACGTTCAGCCAGGTTTTCAATCATTGATTTTTGTATTCCAGACGGTTGAGCAACAACTGAATGCATAGTACATTCTGGAGTTTTCAAACCAAGCATATCAGCGGTTTTAATGTCTGCACATTCTTTGAATAGTGCCATAAGCTCAGGCAAATTATTGAATTTCGCAAAACGTGTTTTCATCTGGTATTTATTACCCTCTGGTGAAAGTTGACTTTCTGTTACCGTTTCAGCGAAGTTTGCCGCCCACATATCGAAGTGATTAAGTCCTGTTTCTCTTAACAAATCACTCTGGAGATATTTCTGCATATTATATATTTCAGAAATACTATTGCTTACTGGTGTTCCTGTTGCAAAAATTATTCCCTTGCTGTCTGTAATTTCATCAAGATATTGACATTTAAGATATAAGTCAAAGGTTTTCTGCACATCATCATTAGTTGATATTCCTGATATATTGCCCATTTTCGTTGCAATAAACAGATTTTTAAACTCGTGGGCTTCGTCCAAGATAAGTTTATCAATTCCAAGTTCTTCAAAATCAACAACATCATCACGGCGAGGTGCTTCGATTAATTTTTCAAGTTTTGCTTCAAGAGATTTTTTTGTTCTTTCAAGCTGCTTTACCTGGTAATCCTGACCGCTTTGAGCTTTTAATGTTTTAATCGCAAAAACTATTTCATCAATTTCTTTTTCCAAGAGATTTTGCTGACGCTCCTTTGAAATAGGCAGATTTACAAGCTGTGAATGACCGATAATAATACCGTCATAATCTCCAGTTGCAATTTTTCCAAAAAGCTTTCTTCTGTTGTTTTTTGTAAAGTCTTTTGATGTTGCCACAAGTACATTAGCATTTGGATATAGTTTAATAAAATCAGCACCTATCTGTTCAGTAAGGTGATTTGGAACACAAATCATTGCTTTATGGTGTAATCCAAGACGTTTGCCCTCCATAGCAGCTGCAATCATTTCAAATGTTTTCCCTGCCCCAACTTCGTGAGCAAACAACGTATTACCGCCATATAAAGCGTGTGCGACAGCATCTCTCTGATGTTTGCGGAGTTGTATTTCATTATTCATTCCAGGGAATTCAAGCACAGAGCCGTCATATTCACGGGGGCGAATACTATTGAACATACGGTTATATGTTTCAACGACTTCTTCTCTGCGGACAGGGTCAGCAAATATCCAGTTTTTAAATGTTTCTTGTAATTGTCTTTGTTTTTCCTGTGCGAATTCTGTTTCTTTTTGATTAAGAACATATGCTTTCTTTCCGTCACGTTCAATTGCATCTTTAACAACTGTTTTTTTCATATTCAGACAATCTTCAAGCAGTTCATAAGCTGAACATCTTTGTGTTCCGAATTTTGAATTTGCGGCAGTATTATTCTTTTCAGAACTTTTATTTGGAATAAACCAGGTTGAATTGATATCGGCATATTGTACTGTAACAGAATCCTTATAACCTAATCCGAAATCCTGTTTATATTTGGGAGTTTTGAAAGTGTCATACATAAACTGCTGAATTATTTCAGGTTTAACACAGGGAGAACCAAGCTTAACGTCAATATCTGCTGCTTCGATACGAGTGGGCATAGCAGCTTCAAGAGCAGCAATATTATGTGCATATCTGCTATCTTCAGCGTGAAATGTTTTCATATATTCAAGCTTAGTCCTTATATTACCTGACAGATATTCGTCAGAAGCTTCAAGTCGAGGTTTGCCGTTTTCGTCCATTTTTATTGGATTTTCAAATACAACACCTTTTAATTCTGACAAAATCTTTTCTTCGGAAAAGCCTGTCAGTTCCTGCATATATGCCATATCTACACAAGCTTTTTTTGCAAGCGACAATGTAAGTGCTTCTGATGAAGTATCAGCTGATGTAACATCATTTTTGGCAAGAATTGTACGCTTTTCAAAAATAGCTGCTTTTTCAGAAAATTCTTCACCTTTGTATATTTCAAGTGATGAAAGTAATGGTGCAGAACTGTCCTCTTTAATTGCTTTTACATTGATTTTATCGTTTAATCGTCCGTATTTTGCTACAAATGAATCATAAACAGTATTCAGTTTTGTTTGTAGTTCGTGGAGCTGCTCATCAGAGCTGTTATCGAGCTGACAAGCTATCAGTTCACGTAAAGTATCACGAATATCTAACATACCCTTTATGCGTGGAATATCTGATTTCTTACCGTTGAAAAGCTCCATTTCATCGTTATTTCGATAATAAATCTTGTCGTTGATTACAGCATAGCTGAAATTCTTTATTCCTGACGGTATTTCAGCAATTGTATCTTCAACAGCCATTTCTTCACGGTTTTCTAATACCTCAAAATTAATGTGTTTTATAGCTTCTGATAACTGTTCTGATAAATCAGCACCCTCTATAGCTTCACACATTGTATCATCATTTCCGTGACCATACAGCTTATTTCCTGCGACTATATTACCAAGTACCATTTGCGGATTATCAATGAAATACTGATTAACAGCAAGTCCATTATCTGTTTTTCCCAGGTGTACCCAATCTGGAGTAGAAAGCGGGGTAAGCTCAATTGGATTTTCACGTTTCTGGAGAAAAATAATATCAGAAGTGACTTCTGTTCCTGCATTATTTTTAAAAGCATTATTCGGCAGACGAATCGCTCCTACAAGTTCAGCACGTTCCGCAAGATATTTTCTAACATCTGGATTTTTCTTGTCAAGAGTTCCTTTTGATGTGATAAAGGCAACGATTCCTCCGGGCTTCACTTTATCGAGAGCCTTTGCAAAGAAATGGTCGTGAATCTGGAAGTGATACTTGTTATATTTAGGCTCGTTGAGAGAATATGCACCAAAAGGAACATTTCCTATAGCAAGGTCAAATGAATTATCCTTGAATAACGTCTTTTCAAAGCCTGTAATACGTATATTGGCATTTTGATAAAGCTGTTTTGCTATTCTTCCAGATATATCATCAAGCTCTACACCATACAGATTTGATGAAGAACGTATATCTTCTGGCATTTTTCCAAAATAATTGCCAATACCCATTGCAGGCTCAAGGATTTTACCGCCTGTGAAACCGTTATTTCGCAATACTTCATACATCTTTTCAATAACAAGTGGTGAGGTGTAGTGTGCATTAAGAACGGAAGCTTTTGCAAGTTTATATTCTTCGGGAGTGAGCAGTTCTTTAAGCTCCGAAAATTCCTTTTTCCAATCATCGTGAAAATCTTCAAAAGCATTTTTTAAACCGCCCCAACCAACATACTTTGATAGGATTTCTTGTTCTTCTGGTGTTGCTGTTCTTTCTTCCGCTTCAATTGTCTTAAGCGTTTTTATTGCGTCAACATTTGCACGAAATTTTGTTTTTGCTCCACCCTCACCGAGCTTATCATCAGTTATTGTAAAGTCAGTTTTTGTTGTATTATCCTGGATGATTTCAGAATGTGCCTGTTGTAGTTGTGTAGTATCAATATCAAATGCAAGCTGCATTTCACTTGTTTCGGCATCAGTATCAATTTTTTCACTATCTTCAGAGCTTCTTTCATCAGCTGTATTGACATTAATATCATTCTGCGGTATATCATTATCCAAGTCGGAATTGTTTGTTAATTCGGAGTGTTGTTCTCCCAATCTTTTAAGCAATTCTTGACTTTTTTCTTTTTCAGCATTTCCAAGATATACACCCTCGTTTATAAGTTTGTGTTTGTCAACATTTTCGGTAATTGCATATTCTGTTCCGTTTGATAATTTCTCATTATAGGAAATGCCTATATCGTCAGGATATATACCTTGCATTGATACTACGGTATATTCTCTGCCCTTGTAGTTATACATATCGCCTATTTCAATATCATCGACAGAGTGGATAGTTACAGCCTGTTCTTCGGATTGCTCAACTTCATTTTCATTTGAAATATGTGGATTACGTATAATATAGCTGTTTTCGTTTTCCTTTGCCAGTATTTCTTTCCATTTTCCTACAATTGCTTTAGTACCTATTCCAATTTCAGTATGTGGAGAACCGTCCTCATTAACACGTTCCATTGAAATCATAAAATCATCGGTAATAGTAGTAACACGGAAGTACATTTCCTCGCCATTTTCCTGTAATTTTAAAACATCATCAACTTGTGTATCATTTAATACAGCGGCATTGTGTTCAAATATTTCATCCTCCGAACTGATTATGATTTCTTCTGAAACATCATCATTGACAGCTGCACTATTTTTGCTTGCATCGAAAATAGTGGTATTACCATTTTTATCCTCTATTTCCAATCTGTAATCGGTTAATTCAAGGCTCTTATCAAGGAATTGTTCTATATCCTCAATCATTGTATCAATCGTTGTAGGCATAGTGCCATATTCTGAATTGTGTACATACAATTCTGTATCGTGTGCATAATATCGATTGGTTTTTGTTCCTATATCGTAATTGTCTTTAGCTTCGTGACCGTTTGAATCAAGTCCATCAATATAATTCTGCTGTTCTTCTTTCAGCGATACGGAGTTGATTTCAGAAAAATCTAATGTCAAATTATATTTTGGAATATCGACAACAATATTATTTTTTCTTTCAAGGAAGAAATCAGGCATTTTTGTAAAACCTATGGAATCAACAAAATGTGCTGTTTGTTCTCCATTTTCTTCGATAACTACAATATCGCTAACCGAAAGAGAATGACCTGTGAAATCTTCGGGATGTGCTATATTGAATTTCTCATAAATAGCTTCTAACTTGTTGTTTCCCTGAATATCTGATAAATCGCCAGTATATACCATATCATAATCGGCATAATTTGGGACATATCCTCTTTTTTCCATATAATCTGAATTACTGAAATGGTAATCGTAATACTCTGCACCTGACTTTAATTGATAGATTGAATATTTTGCCATTTCCTGCCCCTCAGTTTTTTCTGAATGAACATTCATAGCTTCTGAAGTTTCCTGTTCAACAGAAACGGCATTTTTTTCATTGTTTTCAGTAAGATTTTTTCTAATTGTACGTTCAAGCTCACTTTCAAGAACTTTCAGACTATGCTCAAATATTTTCTTACTAAGATTTTCTCTATTACCATATGTACGGCGGTATACTGGACGTTCAGAAAATGCCCTGTCAATGATATTTTCTGTAACATTATTTTTTGTTGCAAATTGCTCAATTCTATCGAAAAATAGTTTTTGCTCTGCTGAAAAAGAATGATTAAGATTTAATTCATTAAACGCATTATGAATAGCTTCTTCATTAACAGAAAAAGCGGAGGGTTTTGTTTCCTCCGCTTCTTTGCTTAATATACTTCTATCAGTTCCTTGACTATTATCTCGTGAGCTGTCTGTCTGTAATTGTTCATCAGACCTACCCACTTCATCTGGTCTTTCGCTTTCAGCTCCTCGTCTGTTCCGTCCGCTTTCGCCATTTCCGATATTATCTGTTCTTCCATTATCGCTGCTTGTTCGTCTATCGATACCAGATGAGGAATTAACTCTCCGAACATCAGCATTTTGCTGTATGTCACTTTGTAGTTCTCCTTGAGATACTTCTCTCTCATCTTGCCGTAACGGTGTATTATCGGAGTTTCTTCCTCGTTGTTCCCTGGAAATGTCGGGCGATATGTCATTGTTTCCTCGTTCAGAACGTAAAGTATTCCGTTCTCGATTTTCTCCTTTGGTAAGTTCATTAGCAGAACTCCTTTCTTGAATTTTATACTCGTTTACATTTCGCTCTATCAGTTTGAGAACAGCTCCTGCTATATCGGTTGTAACTCTGCCCAGGAAAGCTGTCAATTCAGGATTATCAATAAGATTTAAATTTGAAAAACAATCCATATTCAAATAATTCGATACATCGGTTCCTGTTCGTTTTGCGGTCATATATGCTGCACTTGCAGCAGCGATTTCAGCGACAACTGTTTCAAGCTCTAATTTTGGCGATTTTATGCCCAGTCCGTGATAAATGTTGTCAAATTCGCTGATATATTCAGCCATTTTTAATTTTGTCATCGATGAGGTCATTGATATAATTGTTTTTTCGATATTGTTACTGTTAATGCCGCCCTGTCTGCATAACATATCGTTAATCACATCACGATTGTCTGGAGTTAATTGCCATATGTAATTTTCTGGATTTTTCGATTTACCGTTAGTTCTCGGCTCTGTATCTTCCATAGCATACACATAATGCAATTTCTTCTTTTCCTGGTCAAGCAATGCAATTTCGGTACATCCTTGTCGGAGTTGTCGATTCATTCTGTTCACCGCAGTCCAGAAACTAAAATCCGCACAAGCTCTTGTTTCTGGTTTTTGAGCATAAATCAGTAGCTGGTCTTCAAAGCTGTACTTGTACATTCTTGAAGCTGTTTCCAGAAAGCTTAACCATTTTTCACTGTTTTCGGTTAATCCACTGATTGTGCTTGAAAAAAGCTGCTCATAATTTTCATACTTTTTCTGCACTTTTAATGTTCCTCCTGTAAATAATAGTATAACACTTTAAAGCGAAAAAGTCAAGTTTTAAAGGGCAATTTTTCAAAAATATTTCTATACGCATTGGAAAAAGAAAAAGGGCGAAACATTCAACACTATCAACACGCGATAACGCATCAATGACACTTGAAATGGATTTATCAGGCATAATTATACGAATTGTAAAGGTGCAGTATTACTATAGTTAAGTATAATATTATATTAAACCTGATATTTTTTCTTTTCCAAATGTAATAGTAATTGGGTACTCAATATGACTTTAAATTTGCGGACTACCCCTTAAAAAATTAATGAAAAAAGACTTGACTTTTTTTAGTTCCTGTGGTATACTGAATTTGTAAACCACTTCTAATTTACGCAGATTAGAATTATGTGATTTAAAGTTGAAATGCGGTTGTATTGACGGTGCAACCGCTTTTCTTTTTCTTCCCATGAATGAGCCTTTAACGTACAGTATCAGAATATAGTGGTTATCCACATATACACGACGGTTAGAATAGCTCTTGCGACGATTTTTTCTGATGAGCTTTAACGCTTCGAGTTCTGCAATGGTCTGGATAACCGTTTCTCTTTTCATTCCTGTCTGTGCTGATATATCTGCATAGCTATTCCAACAGTCGCAAATCTGTGTGTTATAGCTCTTGCAGATAAACAGATATATCATCATCTGTCTTGGATTGAGCTGTCCGAAAACTGCCCTATCAACAAAAAAGAAGCTGTTTTCTGTTGGCAGCTTCTTGACTTTATACATATATGTCCCCTTGTAGCCGTTTCGCTTCACAGAGCGTTTTACAGGCTCTACAAGGGATTTTTCTGTAAGTGATGTAATTACTTTAGCAACTGTCTGAACTGTCTTTATACCGCATTTTGAAGCAATTGTAGCCTGTTTTACCTTTGCTGCGGCTGCACCGTCAAGCGTTATGTATTCCGAGGGCAGACTACACATATATGCGTACACGGTCAGCTCCGATGCTGAAAGCTTTAAATCGAAAATACTATTGCTTAATTTGCATAAACTCATTTAATTCACCTCCGATTTTAAATTTGTGTTGACATTGTATGCAAAATATGATACAATAAGATTAAGAAAGGAACGGTGATTTCTATGAATAAAAATTCCACCATTCACGTTAGGGTTAATGAAACTGTAAGAGCAAACGCTGAAGAAACATTGTCGATGCTTGGAATGACAATTTCTGATGCTGTAAATATGCTTCTGCATCAGGTTAATCTTGTTGGCGGTTTACCTTTTGATGTAAAAATGCCTGCACCTACAAGAGTTATCGTGCGTAATTCAGCTGAGCTTCAACAGAAACTTGATGAAGCCGAAGCTGACTTCGAGAACTGCAGAGCTTTATCCTATGATGAAGTTTTCGGAACATTGAGGGATAAGTATGGAATATAGACTTATCATTGCTGAAAGTTTTCAGCAAGACCTTGATTCTGTCCTCTCATATATTTCTGTGAAATTGAAAAATCCAATAGCAGCTCAAAATCTTCTTATTAAGATTGAAAAAACTGTAAATGAGATTAATGAAAATCCGATTTTATTTCCTCTTTTTCATATTCCGTCAATTGCCAAAAATGGCTATCGATGTGCATTGGTAGATAATTATGATGTTTTCTATAAAGTAGATGAAGAAAATAAAATCGTCCATATTGCAAGATTATTGTATGGAAAAATGAATTTTTCTGCTATTCTGAATTAATCAAAAACGCTGTCAGTATTTTCACGGCAGCGTTTTTTCTGTTTTTATATCATCGCTGGTGCCTGGCGAAACGTGTAGGCTATATATGTTAAAAGTTGTACTTGTATAAAATACTTTCAATGTTTGCTAATTTTAAATCAAAAATTTTTTGTTTATTTTTTATAAATTTAACATAATCGTTTTTGAATAATTACTATTATATGCAGAAAATACTATGTATATGATATATATATATTGACTTTAAACAACTATTATGTTATAATGCATAAGAAAGATCTTTCAATATATTTTAATTTTTAAGGAGTGTATTTTATGAAAATTCTTAAACATTTTCTTTGTGTTACATTAACATTAATGCTTGTATTGTCAACTGCACCAACTATTGAATCTCATGCATTATTTGCTGTTGATCCAGAGGCACGAGATCTTGATGTTCTTTGGAGTTATGGTGATCTTGAAGACTGTGGTGATGGTTTTTATTCTGGAAAACAATGTCCTATTTCGGGTTATTATGCTGATGGTAATAGTAAATTTATTATAACACCTGAAGGTAAAGTTCGTATGCACGGTTTAAAAATGGACGGTAAAGATTCAGGATGTTGGGGTGAAACTGAAATAATGAAGGTATATTATTATAGCGAAAAGTATGACTTGGTATATTTCGATATGACTGGTTTTAAAACTCTTTCACAATTAAAAGATGCAGAAGATGATTTAAAAGCACTCTATGATTGCGCACAAGGTCTTTGGTATAATAAAGAGAACAAAACATTCCAAGACAAAACATTATTGCCTACATATAAATATAAAGAAAAGCTTGATTATTCAGGATGCTATTTTACTGGAACAAATATAGGGGATGTGTATTTTAATAATAATTTTACGCCATTAGGCTCTAAAGGCCCAAATCTCACTGATCTTACAATGTTATCTATGTATTTAATGGGTGATGTTAAAGAAAAAGATATAAATCTTATCGCCGCAGATATTAATGTAGATGGTTCCATAGACATGGCTGATATTGCAGCGCTTAAACAATATGTTTCTAAAGACCCTAAATTCAAGATTGATTCTGCTTGGAACAAATTTATTATAAAATAATAAAATATGTCTTAATATTAACCATAAATGATAATATGTATTGAATTAAAAAGTTTACGTCAGCTGGCGTAAACTTTTTTATAAAAAGAAAATTGTTCACGGTGGACATTTTTGGGAAACACTTGACATATGCTTTTAAAGGAAAATACAACGCTAAAAAATACAATATTGGCAGAGCAGCAATTTAAGCTGCTCTGTTTTTTTATATCAAAAGATTTTATTTTCTCACCGTCCCCCTCTGAACAGGCGGAGGTTTGGTCAGATATGCTTCAAGTTCCTTGTTCATATCCTTTGTTTTAAGTTCGTGATTAACGACTTTATAGCCTAAACTTTCATATTTAGGCACGTATTTAGCAGCAGCATCTCGTCCTGCTTTGTCATTATCCAGGACAAAGTGTATCTCTTTTACTTCTGGATGAGATTTCAAGTAATGTTCCAGGGCAACATCAGATGTTCCTGCAAGGCTTATGCGTGAATGTGCTTTCCAGGCATCGGGATTTTTTGTGATGTGATTTACCATTGTAGCGTGACTTAACAAGTCTATAGGAGCTTCAAACACGTAAAGCTTTCCGTTACTGTTTGTACCGTCCATTGAAAAAGCGTATTTTTTATCACTTCCCTCACAATCCCCTCGATACTGAACTTGCGTATTAGTTCCACGTACACAGGCAAATGCAACCTTATTTTCTTCGTTATATCCAACGAATACAGCATTGTTTCTTTCGTCCTGGTATATTTTCTTATCAGCAATCATTTTTGAGATTATATTTACATCAATAAATCTGGATTTATTTAAATATGCAAATACTCTTGAAAATTTACCCTCACATTTTTTAGGCAATGAAAGTTCCTTTACTTCGGGAATTTTTGGTGCTTCTGTTTTTCTTGGCAAAGGTGTGTATGCTGCCATTGAGCCGCCTACAAGTTCAACAACTGCGTCCTGGAATGACATTCCCATATTCGCCTGGAGAAAAGAAATAGCATCTCCACCGCTTTCTCCGCTGCTCCACCGTTTCCAACCTCTGCGGTTATCAAAGATTGATAGGCTTGACATATCACCAGGGAACTTTTTATGTATCTTAATCTTATAGCTGTTGCCTTTCTTTTCAAGCTGATATCCCTTTGAAGTCAAATAATCCACAAGGTCAACCTGATTAGCAGCTGCTTTCTGTTCATTTGTTATTTGCATAGCAGAGTCCTTTCTATAAATTTTGTGCTATTATAACACAATTTGATTACTTCTTCCTATCTGGAAACTGGAAAGACACTTCTTTTTTATCCTTGTCAACAAACAAATAAGCATCAAATTCAGAGCCGCTTTTAGCCTTAAATCCTTTTATTATGTTTGTTCTGCCGTTCTGACAAAGGTGTATAACCTGATTTTCGGTTATTTTCTTTCCTGCAATTGTAGCGTTAATATGGAATTTACATCCTTTTGTCTTAAATCCAGAGCAGCCATATCCCCAATCGTGCTTGCGGAGAGGACTATTGCAGAACGGACATATAAGCTTCTGTTGTGTTTCAGATACGAATTTCTTTTCTTCTGAATTTGCTATAATAGCATACCATTCAGAAGCTTTTTTCTTTATATTATCGATGTATTCATCAAAATTGCCCTTGCCGATAGCTATATCATTCAGCTGCTTTTCAAGTTCGCCTGTCAGCTCCGCTGATTTCAGTTCATCGACAGGGAGAGTTTCAATAATATACATTCCAAGTTCTGTAGGATAAATTGTCTTACCTTTTTTAGCAATATAGCCTTTGGAGAAAAGAGATTTCAGAATAGGAGCTCTAGTTGCATCTGTTCCAAGACCTCTTTTCTGGAGCTTCATCAATGTTCTTGCTTCTTCGTCCTCGATTTTCTGTCCTGCAAGCTCCATAGCAGCAAGCAGTTCAGCTTCTGTATATCTCTTTGGCGGCTCCGTTACACCCTCTGTAATCTTATATTCGCCTGTCAGCTCCTGCCCCTCTGATACAATCGGTAGTTGCTTTTCTTCGGATTTTTTCTTTTCCGTTGTAAATTCTGTAAGCTTTACAGCTTGCCAACCCTCATTTGTCACAACTTTTCCGCTTGCCTTGAAGATATGTTCACCTACAGCAACTTTAATAACCGTGTTATCGTATTCTGCTTTAGGGTATATGATTCTGATGAGCGATACAGCAAGCAGTTCGTACAGCTTTTTTTCATCCTCTGTCAGATTGTCAAGCTTGTCTGGAACATTAATTGTCGGAATAATTGCAGGATGACTACCAACTTTTGAATCATCAAAATGACGTTTCGTGAAATCTGCCCACCTGTCAATTTTGTACTTCTGAAATTCTGGTATTTCAAGAAGCTTTTCAAGCGTTTCTTTAACTTCGGGAATCATAGCTTCGGTAAGATGTTCTGTACTTGTTCGGGGATAAGCCATAATTCCTTTATCGTACAATGACTGCATTATAGCAGCTGTTTTATCCGAATCCCAATCAAGCTGATTACTTGCAGCAATCTGTAATTGTGTACTGTTAAAAAGTAGCGGAGCTGATTGAGATTTGTGTTTTGTTTCGATATTCTGAACAATACCAGGCTTTCCGTTACATTCAGATAATGCCGTTTTAGCTTCTGTTTCTGATGTGAAATTGCCCTTTTCATATACAGCTGTAAATTTTCCATTTGGAAAAGAAAAATCTGCTGTAAGCTTCCAGTAAGGTGTTTTTTTGTGATTTTTTATAGCTTTTTCACGTTCAACAATAAGATTAAGAGTAGGTGTTTGTACTCTGCCTAATGTAAGTAAAACGCTTTGTGTACCCATTCCTGCACCGAATTTCTTTGTATCGGCAACAGTAAGATTAGTACCGATAAGCCAATCAGAAATATCTCTTGCACGACCTGCAAGGGCAAGGTCTTTTGCGTTTCCTGTTACTGTAGATACAAGTTGTTCCTGCGGCTCTTTAAGGTTATTAAAGGCTTTTCGGAGCTTTTCTTCGGTCAAGTCCTCAATCCAAACACGTTTAAACGGCTTATTACATTTACATATTTCGCACACATAAGAGAATATCAATTCTCCCTCACGGTCAGCATCAGTTGCATTTATAAGCCAATCTGCTTTGTCAAAAAAGCTTTTTACAAGCTTTGCACATTTCAAAGTTGCTGATTTAGGTGCTACTCTGAATGTATCAGGTATACAAGGGAACACATCAAGATTCCATTTTTCAAATTTACTGTCGTACATTTTGGCAGGAACAAGCTGTGCCAGGTGTCCTACACCGTGACAAAGTACAGCCTGTTCTCCCTTGAATTGAAATTCATACCAACCGACAGTAGGCTCATCTTTAAGGCAATGCCTTTTTCCTGCTTTCAGAGCGTATGCAATCTCCTTGGCAAGTGAAGCTTTCTCTGCGTATATAACTACCATTGTTCTTCTCCTTAATTTATTTTGTGCTATTATAGCACAATTTACTTTCTTTACATTTCAGAAAGTTCTTTTAGCAGATTCTCTTTCTTCTCATCACTCAAACTGCGATATTTGCTAATGAGAAGCTTTTCTGAATCATTAAGAGATAAATTCTCATATACCGAGAGATATTCAGTTAAAATTGTTAGTTCCTCATTCGTTAGCGTTGTTTTGCCTTTTTTCCATTCGAACATCTTACCTCTGTATCCACCTATTAAATTATTAAGGTGCGAAAGTTTTATTCCGTTTTCTTTAGCAAGGGTTAACACTTTGTCCTTGGTAAATAATTTTTTCATAAATTTCAACCTTTCCTCTTGACTTCTGTTTAAAAACAGAATATAATAATTATAGAAATTAAATTTGTTTTGGGGGTTAATATGAGGGAATCATTTGTAGAAGTTACAACTGAACGTTTTTTAAGTTTTCTTTCTCGAAATCAATGGCTTTGTTTCATTGTAATTCTTGCGCTTCATATTTTACACAATCAAGATAGCGTGGCTATGAATACTTTAGTTAGTCAATATATAACTGATACCAAGATTTTAACTTTTACAAATAGCTTGATGACAATCATTTGTGTGTTGGTATATTTCTACTACTCGTTTAAAAAGTTCCGTGTTTTAAATGAGGATATGGAATGCTTAAAAGATATCAGAAGATTTGAAGCTAAAAAAATTCTTGATAAATTAGTATGGTTATTACTTGTTAAGTACGGAATTAGCGTCCTTAATGTTTGCGTGGTATCAAGACCGTTTTTCGACATTTTTATAGATGGATATATTCACATACTTTTCTTCCCTATATTTTGTATGTTGAGTATGTTGAGAGGGATTATCTATATGAATAATAAATTAAATAGCATTTATTGATTTTAAGGGCACCTCTAATAACCCCATAAAAAACAAAAATCAATGGGTACAGATAAAACAAGAGCCGCTAAATCAGTGAAAATGCTGAAATAGCGGCATATATGTATGGTTATTCGCTGTATTTTGCCGTATTATCGGCAAAAGGGTATAGCTATCCCGTACTAAACGGAAATCCG
>CALGTV010000056.1 GCA_937902395.1 uncultured Ruminococcus sp. | reverse complement strand
ATTTAAACTTTGATACTACTGTGTAACCGTCAGGCGCTGCTGTTTCTTCAAGTTCGTATGTTCCATTTTTAAGACCTTTGAGCACTGTATTTGCGCCGCTGAATGTCAGTTCTGCCTTACCCTTGCCAGCGTCAACATCATTAATCTTAACACCGTCAAAGTTATCAGGTTTGTCTCCGATGATTGTCAGCTTGAACTCAGCACCGTCAACTTCTTCTGCCTTATCGTCTGAAATTATCTGCTTGCTGATTGTAATTTCATTTTTTTCGGCTGGCTTAGGTGGCTCTGGCACAATCGGATCTGGAACAGTTCCAGGCAGCACAGTATTATTAACTTTTATTGTCATTTTGTCGCCGCATGAAGTACCATTATTTTCATATGATGTACCATAGCTCTCAACAGGTTCTTCAACAAGATAATAGAAATATGTAGAACCTGTTTCGTTCATCTTAGGAAGGTCGTTCCATTCTTCATATTTCCAATTGTTTGCAGCGTTAAGCTCTACCGTTTCAACCTTTTCGTACTGACGGCCTATAACATCATTAACAGGCTGTCCGTTGACTTTTGTTACTCTACGAGCTATAACATTGCCATCCGCATCTGTTTCATCCTCAAGAGTAATTTCAAAACCGTTGTCACATTTATCTATCTGTCCCCACATATTATAAACAGGAACGCATACCCACAACGAATTATTGTAAGTTTTTGATAAATCATAATCAAGTTTATTGAAGTAAATCTCATCTGTCTCTTCATTAAAATTTATCAATTCATTATACTTTTTAAATGTTGGCATAAATGAACCAGGATTAAATTCAGATTCAACAGCAGAAATGCTATAGTCTTCAAAAGGATATATTCCCCTGCCATACGTCTGGTCATTCAAGAGTATACTTCCATTACCTATAGGGCTATACTCTCCAACAGTTTCTCCGGTTTTATCAAGCTGTAAAATAGTAACCATTGGTACATAACCATAAGGAACTGTTTTATTTTTAGCTAAAGCTTTCATACCCGAAGCTTTAATCATTGCATCAAATGCGTTTTGATAAGCTGTTATAAGGTTTGCTTGATAATTTTCCTTAAAATCCTTTACTTCTTTATTATATCGTGCCTCATCTTCTTTTGAAAGTCTGTCTAATTGTTCAATGTCAGCATCTGACTTTACTGAACGATAAAGAGTAACTTTAACTGAATCATTTGGATGAACATCATTACCGTCACTCCAGACTTTTTCAGCTATAATGTCACCTGTTTTAGCTTCGGTAAGAGGCTGCATAAAGAACGCCATGTGAGTTTCACTTTCAACTCTAACATCCTCAGCAATAAATGTACCATTAGTACTCCACAAACCCAAGTCAATATCAGGAGCAAGAATAGAAAGAGTAAGCTTTCCAACATCCACCTTCAACTGTTCATTTGGAACCGCTTCTTCCTCTGGAACTGGGGGCTCTTCTGGTTTATTTATAATATTAAGAAGAATGTTAGTACCATTTGTTACAGTTCCCTCACCATTTTCCAAATCAATAAATCCAGAATTATCGTCAAGTTCACTCCATTTCTTATCAACATCATCTACTCCATAATATTTTACAAATGTATCAGAAAGTACAGTTACAAAATTTACACTATCACCCTCATAACCACTCATATCAAGATTAATTATAACCGATTGATTATCATTAATTTTAGAAGCTTGAACCTTAGTTATTTCTCCATCCGCATTGGTTATCTCAGTTTCGTATTGTGTTAAATTCAATCCAACAATTTTTATTTTGCTCTTTTGAGGTTCATTTGTTATTGTTGCATCTTTAATGAAGAAATCCTCATATTTTAAATTAACAATATTTTCGCCCTTGGAATTAAGTCTAATCAGAATATTTTTATAATCACCGTCTTCTGACATCTCAACAACAGTATTCTGCTCTTTCTCCGCAAAAGCGTCTGACATCTCAGAATAATCTTTTCTCTTGCTTTCAAAGTTAATAAAATTCTCTGTCCAGTGACCAATATAAGAGCTATCAAGATTTTCAGAACGAGTTGCACCTATAGAATTTATAAAAAACTTCGATTTTGGTGTAGGATAATTAAGTTTAGCATTTGCAGGATTTTGCGCATAAACTTCATAATTTGCAGGCACAACAACATCAGGAATATTATTCATGGTAATACCTGATGTATCCCAGTTTTCACCGATAACATTAACAAGTCGTGTAATATACTGATTAGGAGAAGCATTACCTCCTATAACATGTGGTGCTGCAACATTTCCATTTGTATGCTCCTTAACTTCCGCCGTATCAAATGCAAAGATATGGAAATCACCGGCTACACCGAGAGGGCCGCCTCTGTACCACATAGATTCCTCATAAGGCTTGTCCATTATGGGAAGTCCGTCTTTTTCGCTATTTGCCGCCCTCGCCATAAGCAGACCGCCGTTATTCAGCGGAACAGCCTGAGTGAGAGCAGAAATACCGAGCAATGCCGAGGTAACGCCGCTTATAATGCGTTTCCCCAAAGATTTTTTCATAATTTCTTCACCCTTTCTGGTTAATAATGATATATATGTAAAAAAACGGGCCCTGTATTACATTGGCATCTCTGTAAAAGCGCACAGAGCCGCATTTTGTTATACTTTATTATACCATATAAATAATCAATATGCAAGAAAAATCAACAACTGCGAGTATAGAAATTTTAATACCATTTTTAGTAAAATTTAACAACTGTCTAATAGAATACAAGACAAAACAGCCAATTTAGTCAAATACAGCATTTAATTCCAAGGATAAGGCTAAATCATTTCTCTTAATTGCGAGTATATTCAAACGTAAATTATACCGTGTGTATAACATTTTGATATAAAAAACACTCCCGAACTGAATCGGGAGTGTTCTTAATTGCTTATAACGGCTTTAAAGCAGGATTATGCAAGGACAAATCCGCCAACCTTTTCGTCGATAACATAGTAAACCATATTATCCTCAGGCTTAACATAAAGATTAATATTCTTAGGAGCGTCAACTCCAGCGTCAGACTTAGCCTTTTCTACGAGGTCTGCATATGAAACCTCAGCGCCCTGATACTGAATGAACAGATTTGTCTTGGGAGCTGTCTTTCTTGTAGAAGCCTTCTTTTCAACAGGCTTCTTTTCAGCAGACTTCTTAGCAGAAGTTTTCTTTGCAGCAGGCTTCTTAGCAGCTGTTTCCTTTGCAACCTCCTCAGCAGGAGCTTCAACAACAGGAGCAGCCTCAACTACAGTTTCGATTTCAGTCTCAACTACAGATGCAGCCTCCAGTTCTTTTTTAACCTGTGCAGCTTTGGTGTTAGCTTTTTTCTTTGCCATTACTATCCCTCCGTATTATGCTATTACTTGTTGACAGCGCTCTTGAGAGCCTGACCTGCCTTGAATGCAGGAGCCTTTGAAGCGGGAGCAATCATCATCTTCTTTGTCTGAGGATTGATAACCTGCTTTTCCTTTCTGTCGCGAACCTCAAAAGTACCGAAGCCAACGAGAGAAACCTTCTCACCGCTTACGAGAGCATCAGTAATAGCCTCAAGCATAGCATTTACAGCAGCCTCAGCATTCTTCTTAGTTGTTTCTGTCTTAGAAGCAACAACATTGATAAGTTCAGATTTAGTCATTTCATATTTCCTCCATTTCTTAAGATAATTGCATTATATACCTATTTTCGCTATTTGTCAAGCTATTTGCAAAAAAATGACATTTTGACCGATTCCACGGCAAAAACAATTCCGTTTTTATAAAAACCGACTATAAAAAAATTCTATTTTTCCCGATTATTCCGCAATTAGTTTATCTCCGTCAACATCTATTGTTATCGTATCTCCGGCAGATATACCTCCGCCAAGAATACATTTTGCCGCAAGAGTTTCAACAGTGCGCTGAATATAGCGTCTCAGCGGTCTTGCTCCGAAATTCACATCATATCCGCAGTCAACAATATGCTTTTTGGCGGCATCAGTTACATTTATACTGATATGCTTATCATCGAGGCGCTTTTGCAGTTCTCCGAGCATAAGGTCAACAATTCTGATAATTTCAGTTTTGGCAAGAGGCTTATAGAAGATTATCTCGTCCAGACGATTGAGGAATTCAGGACGGAACTGCTGTTTAAGCAGATTTTCAACCATTTCTCTTGCCTCCGCCGTGATTTCCCCGTCAGAGCCGATACCTTCAAGGATATAAGGCGAGCCAAGATTGGAAGTGAGTATAATAATAGTATTCTTGAAATCAACCGTTCTTCCCTGAGAATCGGTTATACGTCCGTCATCAAGTATCTGGAGCAGAACATTGAAAACATCAGGATGAGCCTTTTCAATCTCATCAAAAAGCACAACAGAATAGGGCTTTCTGCGAACAGCTTCCGTAAGCTGACCGCCCTCGTCGTAACCCACATATCCGGGAGGCGCACCAATAAGGCGGCTTACGCTGAATTTCTCCATATATTCGCTCATATCTATGCGGACGATATTCTTTTCATCATCAAAAAGTATTTCAGAAAGCGCCTTTGCAAGCTCCGTTTTTCCCACGCCGGTAGGTCCGAGGAAAAGGAATGAGCCAATAGGTCTATCAGGAGACTGTATGCCTGCTCTTGAACGGATAATAGCCTCACTCACCTTAGTAACAGCCTCGTCCTGCCCGATAACACGCTTATGCAGAAGTGCTTCAAGTCCCAGAATCTTTTCCTTTTCGCCCTCCATAAGCTTTGAAACGGGAATACCAGTCCAGCGGCAGACAATTTTCGCGATTTCGTCCTCTGTTACTCTGTCACGGAGGAGACGATTCTCCTCATTTTTATTTTCAGCCTGAGATTCAAGCTCTGCAAGCTTATTTTTCAGCTTAGGCATAGTGCCGTATTTCAGTTCAGCGGCTTTGTTAAGGTCATATTCACGCTCTGCCTGTTCAATCTGTCCGCTGACGTTTTCAATTTCCTCACGGAGCTTCTGAACAGCAGAAATATCTGTTTTTTCATTCTCCCACTGCGCTTTCATAGCATTGAACTGCTCACGGAGTTCTGAAAGTTCTTTCTGAATTTCCTCCAGATGTTCTTTTGAAATAGTGTCACTTTCCTTTTTCAGAGCAGTTTCCTCGATTTCAAGGCGGACAATCTTTCTTGATATAATATCAAGTTCAGTAGGCATGGAATCCATTTCCGTGCGGATAGTTGCACAGGCTTCATCAATAAGGTCAATTGCCTTATCGGGCAGGAATCTGTCGCTGATATATCTGTTTGACAGCACAGCCGCAGATATAAGAGCATTATCGCTGATTTTCACGCCATGGAAAACCTCATATCTCTCTTTAAGTCCGCGAAGAATTGAAATAGTATCTTCAACTGTAGGCTCATCAACCATAACAGGCTGAAAACGACGTTCCAGAGCCGCGTCCTTTTCGATGTATTTACGATATTCATCAAGAGTTGTAGCACCTATACAGTGGAGTTCGCCGCGTGCAAGCATAGGTTTAAGCAGATTTCCAGCATCCATAGCGCCGTCGTTCTTGCCTGCGCCAACGATTGTATGAAGCTCGTCAATAAAAAGTATAATCTGACCGTTACTGTTTTTTATCTCATTGAGAACAGCTTTCAGACGTTCCTCAAATTCGCCGCGGTATTTCGCACCTGCAATAAGAGCGCCCATATCAAGAGAAAATACCTTTCTGTCTTTCAGGCTGTCAGGCACATCTCCTGCCACAATACGCAGAGCAAGTCCCTCTGCAATAGCGGTTTTACCAACTCCCGGCTCACCGATAAGAACGGGATTATTTTTTGTTTTTCTGGAAAGTATGCGTATAACATTGCGGATTTCGCTGTCTCTTCCTACAACAGGGTCAAGCTTGTTCTGTCGGGCAAGTCCCACAAGCTCCTGCCCGTATTTTGCAAGCACATCATATGTTTCCTCGGGATTTTCCCCTGTAACACGGGTATTTCCGCGGACAGACATAAGCGCAGTAAGGAATCGGTCACGGTCAATGCCGAACATTCCAAGAATTGCTGAAACGTCCCTGTCTTTGCTTTCAATTAGTGCAAGCATGATATGCTCAACGGAGATGTACTCATCTTTCATATTTGCGGCAATTTCCTCCGCGGAAACAAGAACCCTGTCACATTCCGCAGATATCCCCATATTGCTGCTTCTGCCGCTTCCTGTCACTTTCGGCAGACAATCAAGCTTGTTATCCGTCTCTCTTTCAAGCATATCGGAATCTATACCCATTTTCTTGATAAGCTGCGGAATAAGTCCGCTTTCCTGTTTGAGAAGTCCTCCTAAGAGATGAACAGGCTCAATAACGGAATTTGCACGCATAACAGCGATACTCTGAGCCTTTCTTACAGCGTCCAGTGATTTCTGAGTAAATTTTTCTCCATTCATAATCCAATCCCCCTAAATTATATTTTCATTGATAAATGCCGCAAAATCGGCACTATATGCACTTATTGCAAATTGCAGGTCATCGGGAGCAGAAAAATAATTTCTGACCGCCTTGTTGAGCATATTCAGATATTCCCCGATTACCGCGCCTTTTTTCTCCTCATTAAGCTGAGGATTATTTATAAGAAGCCTTGTAAAGCAATCCCGTGTAACCGTAGATTTATAGCCTCTTATTCCGAAAGCCGCGAACAGCGATTCCTCAGCAGTGGAAATCACCTCAAAAAACTGATTGAAGCAGTTCACAAGAGCCATATTCTGCGTTCTTATCTGCACTTTCAGCCTACCCATATACTCTTTTGGTTCGCGCTCCAGTTCAACTTTATAATTGACCGTAGGACGATATTTATACTGCAAAGCCGTTCTGAGCATAAGCACCGAGGGCGAATTCTGCTGTACCATAAGCATTTCACCATGCAAAAGTATTTCAGCAGCATCGAAAATGTTCCGCATCTGCATTTCAGGCGTAACGCAGGACAAATGCTCTGCAAGAATCTGATTTATAAGATTTGAACGATTTGTCCCCAATCTATAGGCTTCCGCATCAACAGCGCGGATAACGTTATCCGTCAGCACTATACTGTATATATTCTTCTTCATTTCATTGCCCCCTATTGTGCCTTTAAATATATTATATCACGATTTAAATAACTCGTCAATATGTTTATATAAATTTTCACACAAGTTTCACAAAGTAAAAAAATACACCTCTTTTGAGGTGTCGGTTACACTCCATACGATTTTCATCGCTTAGCACTGAGGAGTAAGCCATAAATAATAAGTTAAAATAAGTTATTGAGAATAGAAAACATGAAAAAATCACAAATGAAAGGAATTAGTTTAATAATTAACCAATTCAACTTCTGCAGTAAGCAGTTGTTCAACGTCCGAGGCCAAACACATGAGAGGGAAGGATGTTCGCTTCAGAACGTCAATATTCTCAATTGCTGATTATATTATATTGCAAATAGCGATTATTATCAATAAACAATTATACACAAAACTATACTATAATGCACTATCATCAAAATCTCTTCAAAATTTTCTTAATTTATTTTTAATATGTATTTTATCTTTACATATTAACTTTTTTGTAATTTATTAACAAAGTTGTAATTGTTTCAAAAATGCACCGTATTATATTTTACACTAAACTGAATAGCAAAAATGATTTATACATAAAGGGCATCTCTAAAGATACATTGCACAACAAAGGGACTGTAAAAAAAGTCTCTCATGGTAAAAAATAGGCACATCAAAACTACG
>CALGTV010000055.1 GCA_937902395.1 uncultured Ruminococcus sp. | reverse complement strand
CATACACCATTTATGCCATTAGATTTGTCTACTGTTGTTTCAGGGATTGGTATAAAATAAAGCGTACCGCAATTCAATGTGGTACGCTTTATTGTTATGCAAGCAATTTTTTAACAGATTCAGGAATTTCTGTTATATCATCAACAATTATATCAGCCGCCGAAAGCTCCTCAGGACTTCCATAGCCGTATCTACAACCGATAGATTTCAAACCATTTTTCACAGCTGTTTCAATATCGTGAAATCTGTCACCGATGACTACAAATTTTCCCTTGTGCTGTAAGCTGAACAGTCGGAAAATCTGATATTTGGGAATAAAATCAAATTCTTCACAGCAGTAGAAATAATCGAAATAACGATGAAGTCCGAATACTCTGGAATGTCGCTCCATGTACTTCACACGGCAATTGCTGAGAAATATCAGAGTATGCCCCTGTGATTTCAATTCTGCAAGGACTTTTTCAGCGTTGGGATATAATGCACCCTCTCCGTTTTCGATACGCTGTCCCATGTCCTGCCCTAAGAAAATGCGCGCCTTTTCTTTAATATCAGCAGGCACATCAGGAAGAAAATTATTCCACATATCCGTTGAATTAAAACCAAGCCAGTAGCTTATTTCATCGTCAGTGTACTCCTTTACTGGCATATATCCCATATCCTCAAGCATTTTGCAGGTTGCACGGAATGCAGGGGCATATGTCCTCATTGACTGATGAAGTGTGCCGTCATAGTCAAAAATAAGATTTGCCATTAGTCCTCAATCTCTCTGATAAGGTTAATCATTTCGATTGCGCCCTCTGCACACTCGCTGCCCTTATTGCCAGCCTTTGAGCCTGCTCTCTCAATAGCCTGCTCGATGTTTTCCGTTGTGATAACGCCGAACATCACAGGGATATCGCTGTTGAGAGATACCTGTGCAATACCCTTTGCCGCTTCGTTGCATACAAGGTCATAGTGGGAGGTGCTGCCTCTGATAATTGCGCCAAGGCAGATTATAGCGTCATATTTGCCGCTGTCAGCCATTTTCTTTGCAATAAGAGGGATTTCAAATGCACCGGGAACCCACGCAATATCAATGGAATCCTCAGATACGTCGTGTCTTTTGAGAGTATCAACAGCACCGCCTAAAAGCTTGCTTGTAATAAACTCGTTGAATCGTGCAACAACGATTCCTATTCTTACATCTCTTGGAATAAGATTGCCTTCATATGTTTTCATTTTAAAAATCTCCTTATTAATTAATAATCTAAAGGGGTTCTCTAAAAAACGCAGCACGAGCAGGATTTCGTATATGACAAATATCAGTTACAAGGCGGCAAACCGCAGTAATACTTTGTGTATTGCAAGGTTTGACAACGCTGTAAATGGTATTTGTCATAGAAAGACTGCCGTGAGGCGATTTTTAGAGGTCCCCTAAAATATGTCCCATTCTGTCACGCTTTGTCTTGAGATAGAACAGGTCGTAAGCCGTAGCGTCCATTTGAATAGCCACACGCTCCTTGATTTCAAGCCCAAATCCGCTTAAACCGTAAATCTTTTCGGGATTGTTTGTCAGCAGTCGGAGGGTTTTACAGCCAAGCTCACGGAGAATCTGCGCACCGATGTAATACTCACGCATATCCCCAGGGAAACCAAGTGCAAGATTAGCGTCAAGGGTATCCATTCCGCCGTCCTGCAACTCATAGGCGCGAAGCTTGTTTACAAGTCCGATACCTCTGCCCTCCTGACGCATATAGAGCAGAATTCCCCTGCCCTCTTTTTCAATCTGCGTCATAGCAGCGGCAAACTGCTGTCCGCAATCACATTTAAGTGAGCCGAAAGCGTCGCCTGTCAGGCACTCTGAATGTACACGGCAAAGAATATCCTCGCCATTGCCGATATCGCCCTTGACAAGTGCAACGTGATGCTCACCGTTAAGCTTGTTTACAAAGCATACAGCACGGAATTCGCCGTATTTCGTGGGAAGTTTCGTATCTGCGGCAAGATCCACAAGAGTTTCGTTCACCTTGCGGTATTCTTTCAAAGCCTTAATGGTAATGAACTTCATTCCCCATTCCACAGCCTTTTTCTGCAATTCATCCGCGCGCATCATTGTGCCGTCATCGCGCATAATCTCACAGCAAAGACCACATTCTTTCAACCCTGCAAGACGCATAAGGTCAACTGTAGCTTCTGTATGTCCCTCACGTTCAAGAACGCCGTTTTTCTTTGCCATAAGCGGAAACATGTGACCGGGACGTCGAAAATCTTCTGGCTTTGCATCATCTGCAACTGCCATACGTGCAGTAAATCCACGCTCCTCTGCGGAAATTCCCGTAGTAGTTTCAACGTGGTCAATTGATACAGTAAAGGCTGTGCTGTGATTATCTGTATTATAATCAACCATTTGCCCTAAATGAAGCTTATGGCACAGCTCAATGCTCATAGGCATACAGATAAGCCCCTTTGCCTGTGCCGCCATAAAATTGACATTCTCAGTCGTGGCATATTCAGCAGCGCATATCATATCGCCTTCGTTTTCCCTGTCCTCGTCATCGGTAACAAGGATAATTTCGCCGTTTCTTAAAGCTTCAAGAGCTTCCTCTACGGTATTATACTGAAACATTCAAAATTCTCCTCAATCTTATTTATTTACTTTAACATTACCCACGTCAGCTTTTAAGGTAACATTGCATTTGTCGTCAATTACAACCTCTTGTTTCTTGCCGACATAATCTTTTGACTCGGATTTTTCTTCAAAATCAAGTCCCTGTGTATCTACATCAATATCTCCCACATCTGCAACAAGCTGAAGATTACATTCATCAACGCTTTCAAGGGAAATGTCAATATTTCCCACATCGGCATTAATTTCAGAATTGCCGTTAATTGTTAAATTTTTACAATCAATATTTCCAACGTCTGCATTTACTTTGAAATCGCCCACAAGACTGTCAAGCTTGACATTACCCACATCAGCTGTAACATCAAATGAACCTTTCAGCTTATTGAGGTGAATATCGCCCACATCAGATTCAATGTTAAAGTCGGAAAATTCGCTTGGCAGGGTGATTTCAAGGTCAGCTGTCAGATTAACAAAACGAGTGTCAAAATCCTTTTCAGCCGATTTGATATAAACCGTTTTATTTTTCACCTCTGTGATAATCTTTGCATTTTCAATAGCTGCACTTACCTTATCTTCATTTACACCATTGCTTGTGAATTTCACATCTACATCAACATTTTTTGTATCGCCGTATTCAACGCTGATTTTTCCCACATCAATATTGACATCAAGCTTTGTTGCCTTTTCAGGCTCAATATTCAATGTCTCTGACTTAGTTTGCTTAAATTTCCAGTCGCTGTTCACTCTAAAATTATTGCCGTTTACATTTACGGAACAAGAACTTAAAGCCATTGCGGCTAAAACTGTTGATGCCAAAATAAACTTTTTCATAATAATATCCCCTTAAATAAATCCATTAGATGCCAGAAAAGCTGTATTTATGATGCTTTTTTCGGTATTTTCAGCAGGCTTCATAAGCTTTTCCACGTATTTTCCTATAATATCATTTTCAAGATTGACCCTCTGTCCCTTTGATTTTGTGGAAAGAATGGTCATATCAGCGGTGTGAGGTATAACAGATACGCTGAAATCCCTGTCAGTTACTCGTGCTACAGTAAGACTGATGCCGTCTATGGCAATTGAGCCTTTTTCCACGATATACCGCATAATATCGGCATTGGCTGAAATCGTGTACCACACAGCAATACCGTCATTGACAATATCGGTGATTGTTCCCGTACCGTCAATATGCCCCGAAACGATATGGCCGCCAAATCGCCCATTTGCCGCCATAGCACGTTCAAGGTTGACCTTGCTGCCCTGACTGAGTTCACCTAAAGATGAACGGCTGAGGGTTTCATTCATAACATCAGCCTGAAATATACTGCCGTCGTTTTTCGTTACCGTAAGGCATACACCATTTACAGCAATACTGTCGCCAAGGTGAACGTCCTCCAGAACCTTTTTCGCTTCAATTACAATAAAAGAATTACTGCCGTTCCGCTGTATATTCTTAACTGTGCCGATTTCTTCAATTATTCCCGTGAACATTCTTCACCCTGCTTTCTATGAGAATATCGCCGCCAATTGTCTTAATCTGCCTGTCATACAGCATTACGCACTCGTCGGGAGAAGCCGCACCAATTCCTGAAACCGCCGTAGGAGCAGTCTTTCCGCCGAAAATCTTAGGGGCAATATAAGCTTGCACCTTATTGATGATTCCCGATTTCAGCGCAGACCAATTCAGCTCGCCGCCGCCCTCTAAAAGAATGCTGTCGATTTTGTAATCTCTGCCAAGAATAACCGTAAGCTGCTTTAAATCAATATGACCGTCCTTTTCAGGAACTCTCACAACCTGACAGCCCACGGCTTCAAATGCCGAAGTATCGCCGTTACAGCAGGCAATAATTGTTGGAATCTCCCTTGCTGTGCGGACTATATTGCTGTCAAGAGGAGTTCGCAGATTTGTGTCACATATAATACGCACGGGATTTTTCCCACCCTCTAAACGACAGGTCAGCATGGGATTATCTGCAAGTACAGTTCCCACACCTACCATAATTCCCATGTGATTCAAACGGTCATAGTGAACATTTTCGCGTGCAGCCTCCCCTGTTATCCATTGGGATTTTCCAGTATAACAGGCAATTTTCCCGTCCATTGTCATAGCATATTTCATAGTTACAAAGGGAGTTTTTTCCATAATGTAATGAAAAAAAATCTCGTTAAGACTGTCACATTCTTCCTTTAATATACCCTCTGAAACTTCAATTCCGTTTTCGCGGAGAATCTTAGTTCCCTTACCTGCAACAAGGGGGTTAGGGTCAGATGAGCCGATAAACACGCGTTTTATCTTATGCTCTATGATTGCCTCAGTGCATGGCGGAGTTTTACCGTAGTGACAGCATGGTTCAAGGGTAACGTACATATCCGCCCCTGTACAGTCAATTCCGTGGCTGTCGCAATCTGCAAAGGCATTTCTCTCTGCATGAAGCTCACCGCACTTTCTGTGGTATCCCCTGCCGATTATTTCACCATTTCTAACTATTACAGCACCAACCATTGGATTAGGATTTACAAATCCCACACCCTTTGCGGCAAGTTCCAGAGCCTGCGCCATAAATTTTTCGTGGGACATACACGCCTCCTTTAGCCTTAACTAACAAAAATTCCCCGAAAATTCGGGGAATTACTCTGTCTTTTTCAGCAGATAATCCTCTCTCATCCGGACTTGTGCTAAATGCACTCACCGTCGGCATCGGAATTTCACCGAATCAACCGCATAAGCGGCTCACAGGCTTTACTGTCGGTAGGGATTTTCACCCTGCCCCGAAGATTATAAGTATATTATAGCATACTGACATTTTTTTGTCAATATGCTTATTGCATGCGTCAAAATATTTTCAGCATAATCTTATTTTTTCAGATTTCGTATTCTGATAAATGGATATTGCAAATTTTCTGCAAAACTCCGTCGCAACGCTTTTTATGGAATAATCAAGCCTGCTGTAACAGAAATTTTTTATATCCTCTGGAATCTCACCATAAAACGCTTCGGCAATTCCGCCTGCAATACACGCCATTGTATCTGCATCGCCTCCCAGAGATACAGCGTTACGCACCGCGCTTTCGTAATCCTCTGAATCCAGAAATGCAACAATTGCCTGAGGAACCGACAACAAACAACGAACATTGAAATGATAATCTTTTCTTATCTCATCAACAGTATAATTAAGGTCATAATTAAAATTATCGGTTATATATTTCCGTATGCCTTCTTTAGATTCGCCATTTTTCGCAAGAAATACCGCACACGCTACAGCCTGTGCCGCATTTATAGATTCCTCACAATTATGGGTAAAATAACAACTCGCCTCTGCCTGAAGCCTGACCTGTTCAATAGTGTTATATGCATACCCTATTGGTACAACTCTCATAGCCGCACCGTTTCCATAACTATGTCTTATTTCATAATTATGCGGTTCTCTTGCCCAAGTTTTAAATCCCGAACCATACCCAGCATGACGATAATGAGCATAAAAGAGCTTATATTGTACAGCATATTCCTTTGCGCGTTCCACCAACTGACTTTCATCAATAGGTTTGTCATTCAATAAAATAGCCATACAAACAGCAGCAGTTATAACAGTGTCATCAGTGTATCTGCTGTCCTTGTGGAAAAGGAAATTGTAATCCTTTGTTTTATGTCCTATCCCCTCATAACGTGAACCAATGATATCACCAAAAATTGCTCCGAACATAACTTTCCTCCTAAAATAAGGGCGCTACAAATTTCAGAATCTGCCCCGTGATTTTGTAATAAAATCTCTCTTTTTTTATAGTCTCAGGAGTTACTTCACTGCATTTTTTCAATGTCTCGTTAAAATCCTCCTCGATATCAGCAATACAGCCTGTGCGGTACATATAAGCCGCACATTCAAAATGATGATATAGGCTGCGATAATCCAGATTTATCGTACCAACAACAGCCTTTTCATCGTCGCAAACAAATACCTTGGAATGAACAAATCCCGGTGTATATTCGTAAATCTTCACACCAGCATTTGTAAGTCCCTTATAGTGAGTTTTTGCAAGAGCAAAAGCAGTCTTTTTGTCCGGTATACCCGGCAGAATTATCTTTACATCAATTCCGCGCTGTGCCGCATATTTTATGGCATTTTCAAGCTTGCTGTCCAATATAAGATATGGTGTCATAATGTGAACATAGCTTGTGGCGCGATTGAGTATATCAATATAAACGTTTTCACCCACTTTTTCATCATCAAGTGGACAATCGGCATAAGGCATAACAAATCCGCTGCACTGTTCAGAATGGACAGGTGCAAGCCACTTTTTCCACTCCGGATTTTTTTCGGATATATTCCACATCTGTAAAAACATCAGAGTAAAACTGCTTACAGCCTCGCCTTTCAGCATAACAGCGGAATCTTTCCAGTGACCGAATCTTTCACGGCGGTTGATGTACTCATCGGCGAAATTTATACCTCCCGTGAAAGCAACTTTTCCGTCGATAACAAGTATCTTACGATGGTCACGATAGTTGTAATATGTTGAGAGAAATGGCGTAACAGGCGAAAAATCCTTACATTTCACGCCAAGCTCTTCCATACGCTTTGGATAATCAGGGGTTAAGGTAGACATTTCACACATTCCGTCGTACATTACACGAATTTCGACGCCCTCTGCCGCTTTCTTTTTCAGCATTTCCAAAATTTTTCCCCACATAAAACCTTCATCAATAATGAAATATTCCATAAAAATGAAGGTTTCAGCCTTTTCAAGTTCGTCAAGAACTGCCGCAAATTTTTCTTCTCCACTGGCAAAAAACACTGTTTCCGTGTTGGTATATATAGGAAAACAGCCTGTACGGTTGACATATCTGCATAAGTCGTCCGTTCCAGAACATGTCAGCTGAACATCTTCCATTACTGTTTTATCCTGAGGGATTATATCTTGCGTTTCTTTTATAAGTTCCACCACACGCTTTTTGATTGCATAATGTCCGAAGTCCGTCTGTGTAAGAACAAACAGAATTGTTCCCGGAACAGGAAAAACAAAAAATATCATCATCCACGTTAATTTTGCGGTAGAATCCATTTCACAGTTAAAAAGCCATATAATAGATGCTGCTGTCAGCAATCCGAAAAAAATGTTGAAATACGGCGACGATTCCTCAAAATGAATGTATATTGATGCAAGTATGAATATCTGTAAAGCAATAAGCAGAAGAATCATAAAAAATCTGCTGAAAATCAGCTTAAAAAAGCCTTTTTTCTGCTTAGGTATAAGCCGCATTATTCCATCATCAGGTATTTTTCTTTTAAACATTTACATCCCTCAACCAAATATTCTAATCACTCCGTCATTTCTTATTCCAATAGTATATACACTTCCTTGTCCGAAAATTCTGTCAATCTCATCAGTAAAGCCATTAACCATATAATTCGGTACAAAAGCCTGTATTCTGCCATTTTCATCAATTCTAACAGCACCGGAACCATTAAGAACACGCTTACATGCATAAAATCTGACAGAAAGCTCACAATCATCCGCACCATACAAAGCATGGAACAATGCACAAGAATCAGCAGATTCACTGATATAGGTAAAAAATTCATTAAGTCTGCCGTTATTAAGTGCATCTCTTTGCTGTCTTATAAGTCTATTTTCCTCAAAAAAGCAAATCGCACTCACAATCGCTCTTTTTGTGCATTTTTTGCGAATTATGGGGAGTTTATCATAAAATTCATCATCATCGGATTGCCCGAGATAATCAATCTCCATTGCATCTGCTACAGATTGCATATCTATATCTGATTCTGATTCATGGTAAAACTCTCCGCCACAGTCAACAATACAAAGACTATAACCTGAATCAGAAAAATCAAAGTTTATCTTATGTAAAACAGGCTTATGACGATTCTTCATGTCAATTTCAAAAATACCGCCAGTTTCCGAATTATCTGTTTCATTGAGAGAATTTTTAACGTTGCCACTAATTATTTTTTCAAAAAGATTATTTAATATTTCTGATGAAGAAAAAATATTTTTTTCCGGAATGTCTGAGGATATATATGCATCAAATCCATAGCAGTTTTTTTCATTTTCCACCAAAGATTCTATATTTTTTCTTATAATTTCCATTATCTCATTTTCAGAATCAATATCTGTAGGATCAGATAAATCAATCTCAATTATTTCTGACTTGTCCATTTTTAAGCGGATTATAGCCTCATCATGATAACCAACAATAGCAATTATATCCGTTGAAACAGAAGCTGATAATTCACTTCCTCCATGTTTCGCAACATGATTTCCACCAATTCTTACATTAGCAGACGAGGAAAAAATATGAATATCCTCCCGATTTGGATAATTCTTTGAAAAATTTTCAGCAGCGTTAAGATATCGCGCACGCTGACGCAGTCTTTCTAAATCAGATTTACGATATATACGCAAAAAAAGTTCATCCAGACCGCCATTACTTAAAATATTAGATAATTCATAAATAGTCATTATATCGCCTCCAATCATACTTTATTTTATTATATACCTTTTAAAAATAAAAATCCATAGATTTCCCAAAATTTTCATTTTAAAATTATGTTATATCAATATTCTACAATATTTCTCTTATTTTTTATGCACAATCACTAATTCTAAAAAGAATTTCATAACACCCTTGACAATATAAAAAAAATAGTGTATACTTAAATCATAGCAAGACTTAGGCGATGTTTAAATTGATATTTAATTAACTGAGGAGAAAGTATTATGGCTTCTATAAAAATTATTGCTCCCCCTTTGCCGAATATGCCATGGTGTGAAAAAACAGCGGGATGTACAGCTCCTATGTGGAGACATCCTGAAAACCCAATTATAAAACGAAACCCAATACCAGATGTAGCGCGTATATTCAATAGTGCTGTAATTCCATATCAAGACGGATTTGTAGGTGTTTTTCGCGGAGAGCAACGGGACGGAAAGCCTCATGTATACTTTGGTACAAGTTCCGATGCACTTAATTGGAACTTTCAGGAAGAAAAAATTAAGTTCGTTGACGAAGAAGGAAAACAGTTTCAACCAATATATGCTTATGACCCAAGATTAATTAAAGTTGAAGATACTTATTATGCTATTTGGTGTCAGGATTTTTACGGAGCTGCTATCGGAATGGCTAAAACAACCGATTTCAAGACTTTTACACGAGTTGAAAATCCATTCCTCCCCTATAACCGTAACGCTGTACTTTTCCCCCGTAAAATCAACGGTAATTTTATGATGCTTTCACGTCCCTGTGATAATGGTCATACAGCTTTCGGCGATATTTTTATCAGTGAAAGTCCTGATATGATGTATTGGGGCAAGCATCGTCACGTTATGGGCAAATCAGACAATTGGTGGGAAAGTCTTAAAATTGGTGGAGGTGCGGCTCCCATTGAGACTGATAAAGGTTGGTTGATTTTCTATCATGGCGTAGTAAACACCTGCAACGGATACGTTTACAGTGTCGGTGCTGCTATACTTGACATAAATGAACCTTCCAAAGTTCTCCACCGCTGTTCACGCTACGTTCTTACTCCTGAAGAGTGGTACGAAGAACGTGGATTTGTTCCTAATGTATGCTTCCCCTGCTGTACACTTCACGATTCTGAAACTGGCAGAATTGCACTTTATTACGGTTGTGCTGACAGTTACGTCGGAGTTGCTTATACAACAGTTGAGGAAATATATAATTATATATTAAAGTATGATAATCTTTTCGAGGTTGATTCTTCTCTCGGTAAAAGATAAATTTTAGAGGTTTCCTCTAATCAAACACACTGCACAAATAAAGCCTGCCGCTTTTGTGCAGAATGATGTATTCATGACATCTACCCATTCCTCTCGTCCCTGTCGATGTATTTCGGCAGGGATTTTTCGTTATATTGCACAAAAATATATGTTTATAATTGTTCAACAATAACTTGATTTGCCGTTTTTTTAGATTTTTCGCAAAAAAAGCTTGCAGTTTTTTGTGAAATGTGATAAAATAAATATGATATGTATTATCGAATGTTATGCTTTGATAATCCTCGATGAGTTTATGAGTAACATATGAAAACAAAATATTTATCAATACACTCATCTATTCTATTACAGATTGGAGATTAATATGGCTAAAATCAAGGCAGCTGTAATTTTTGGCGGAATATCTCAGGAACATGAACTTTCACTTGCCTCCGCCGCTGATATAATTCGCAGTATTCCTACTGATGTTTATGAGGTAATCGCTGTGGGTATCACACGAAAAGGGCGTTGGCTCTATTTTCCGGGAGATGCTTCAGAAATTGCTGACGGCTCTTGGGAATCCAATCCGGACTGCACCTCTGCGATTCTCTCCCCCGACCCTCTCCACAGAGGAATCGTCATAATGGAAAACAATGATGTTTCAATAAGAAAAATTGATGTTATTTTCCCCGTTTTACAGGGAAAAAAATGTGCTGACGGTACCATTCAGGGACTCCTTAACATGTCAGGAATTCCATATGTAGGCAGTTCTTTGCTCTCGTCTGCTTCATGTATGGATAAATCCCATACACATATGATTATGGACGACTTTGGTATAAAAACTGCTCCATGGAAGCTTCTAACTCAGCGCGATCTCAATGACCTCGACGAAAAATGTGCTGCTATTGCTGAAAAAATCGGATTTCCAATGGCTGTAAAGCCTGCAAACAGCGGCTGCAGTGCAGGTACAAGCACAGCTAATGACTTAAAAGAGCTTATCACAGCTGTCAAAATCGCATTTTCCAACGATAACAAAGTTGTTGTTGAAAAATATATCAGCGGCCGCAAGCTTGAAATTGCTGTTTTCGGCTATGATTCGCCATTTGCTTCAAATGTTGGCGAAATTATTTCCACTGATAACGTATACGACCCCACAGAAGTAAGAAAAAGCTCAGGCGACGACCTTGTAATCCCAGCTGAAATACCTGCTGATATGGCTGAAAAAATCCGTGAAACAGCAGTTAAGGCATTCAAAGCTATGGGTTGTAAGGGCTTGGCAAGAATCGATTTCTTCCTTGCAGATGACGGAACTCTGCTACTGAATAAAATTGGTACAGCCCCAGGACTTCGTCTGAACAGCGTATATCCAAAACTTATGAAAGAACTTGGTATGGATCTTTCCGATGTTGTTGACAAGCTTTTGGAAATGGCTATGGAAAATGCTGATAAAAGCTATTAATTATAAAAAAGTAAGGATGATACTTTTTGAAAAGTAATGTTATGATTTCCCTGACAAGTATTCAATGGCAGGACGGTGAAAAATGCGAAACCGAACTTATCACACAAGCCAGACATACAAAATCAGGCAGATTCGATGTAATCTCCTATGAAGATACCGAAGCTACGGGCTTTGAAGGCTCTGTTACTACTATCAAAACCGACGGTATTTCTGCGTATATCACCCGCGAGGGTACTGCGAATTCAGTTCTGTCTCTTGAAGTAGGAAAAAAGCACTTCTGCCAATACGAAACACCTTACGGCAGTATGCAGTTAGGTATCTATACCCACAATGTTGACAATACCATTTCCGAAAACGGCAGGCTTTACCTGAAATATTCTCTTGATTTAAATGCCGCGCCGCTTTCAGACAATGAGTTAATAATGACTATACAATAATACAGGAATACAGGCGATTCATTCCGCCGCCTGTGAACCATATATAAAGAAAGGAATAAAAAAATGTCAGACCTTATCAAATCCGCTTCCAACCAACTCCGTGAGCTTATTATCGACGCTCTCGGAAAACTCGTCGCAGAGGGTGCTGCTCCCGCAGAACCTATCCCAAATTTTACTGTTGAAATTCCAGCTGATAAATCCCACGGTGATTTCGCCGCAAATACTGCTATGGTTTGCGCAAAGGCTTTCAAAATGCCTCCGAGAAAAATCGCTGAGCTTATTTGTGAAAAAATCGATCTCAACGGCTCTGTTTTTGACCGCGCTGAAATTGCAGGTCCCGGATTCATGAACTTCTTCCTCAATAAAAAATGGTTCGCTGACGCTGTTCAGAATGTTCTTGATGAAAATGACAGCTATGGCAGAACAGACTACGGCGCAGGAAAAAGAGTCCTTGTTGAATTCGTTTCTGCTAATCCTACAGGTCCTATGCATATCGGTAACGCACGCGGCGGCGCAATCGGTGATTGCCTTGCAAGCGTTCTGGAATGGGCAGGATATCACTCCGAGCGTGAATTCTATGTAAATGATGCAGGAAATCAGATTGAGAAATTCGGCAAATCCCTTGACCTCCGCTATATGCAGCTTTGCTCCGATAAGGGTGTTGCGGCGGCTGAAAAATGCGCTGACAACGAAGAGCTTTACAAATATATCTACGACCTCAGCGGCGAGGGTATGGATTTCGAAATGCCCGAAGATGTTTATCTGGGTATGGATATTATTGAGCATGCAAAAAATTTCTTCGATATAAACGGAAATAAATTTGCTTCTGCTTCCGAAGATGAACGCAGAAAGGCTCTTGTTGATTACGCTCTCCCCATTAATGTGGCAGGTCTTGAGCGTGACCTAAAAAAATATCGCATAATCTACGACAATTGGTTCAGAGAAAGCACAATCCACGAGAGAAACGAAACTAAGGAAATCGTGGACAAGCTTCTTGCCAACGGAAACGCTTACGAGCTTGACGGCGCGGTATGGTTCAAAGCTACTGATTACGGTATGGACAAGGACTTTGTTCTCCGCCGTTCAAATGGTCTTTACACCTATATCGTTCCCGATATCGCATACCACTATGACAAGCTTGTAACACGTAATTTCGATAAGGCTATAAATATTCTCGGCGCAGACCACCATGGATATGTTCCCCGTCTTAAAGCGGCTCTGACTGCTCTCGGTGTTGACGCTTCAAAGCTTGATGTTATCCTCATGCAAATGGTTCGCCTTGTACGAAAGGGCGAAACTGTCAAGCTTTCCAAGAGAAGCGGTAAGGCAATTACTCTTGTCACACTTCTCGATGAAATACCGATTGATGCTGCAAGATTCTATTTCAACCTCCGTGAAGCAAATTCACAGTTTGAATTTGACCTTGACCTTGCTGTTGAAAAGTCATCTCAGAATCCTGTATTCTACGTGCAGTACGCTCACGCAAGAATATGCAGTCTTATGGCAAATCTCGAAAACGAGGGTATTTTACTCCCCGAAACTGCTGACCTCACACTTCTCAGCGATTCAAGAGAGATTGAGCTTATCCGCCACCTTGCTTCACTCCCGGGTGAAGTTGAGCTTGCAGCTAAGAATTACGACCCCTCAAAACTTACAAAATATGCTGTTGATACAGCTACACTTTTCCACCGTTTCTACGACGGATGCAGTGTAAAAAATGCTGAAACTCCTGAGCTTATGAACGCGAGAATCATTCTTGCTAAGGCTGTACGACAGGTACTCAGAAATGTTCTCACAATGCTTAAAATTGACTGTCCCGAGAAAATGTAAAAGTTACTATTCGGTTACAAAGAATTACGACAGCTTGTGAATTTATCACAAAGTCAACAGTGAAAATTTGATGAAAAATCAGGTTTTTCAAGAAAAATTAACAGTTTATTCATGATTTATTCATAAATATATGTTACAATTTGTAATATATTATGAATCGTGTTCCATTTTTAGAAATTTTAAAATGAAAGGAATCTTTTCTTATGTCTAACAGATTATTTCAGGGTTTAGTTCACCAGATGAGAGATACAATCGACACAACTATGGGTGTCGTTGATGAAACTGCTACTATAATCGCTTGCAGCGATTTGTCAAAGGTAGGCACTACAAATGAGTTCGTTTCTCTTGACCTTAGCGATTCCCACGATATCTTTATTCGTGACGGCTATACATACAAGCCTTTCGGCTCACGCGTAAAGCCTGACTACGCTGTATTTGTTGAGGGCGTTGACGACGCTGCTGCAAAGTATGCAAGTATTCTCGCTATCACACTTTCAAATATCAAGCAGTACTACGATGAGAAGTATGACAGAAACAATTTCATCAAGAACGTTATCCTCGATAACGTTCTCCCCGGAGACATCGTTATCAAGGCTCGTGAGCTCCACTTCAACGCTGAAATCAGCCGTGCTGTATTCCTTATCAGAATCGTATCAGCTAACGATATTTCAGCTTACGATGTTATCCAGAACCTTTTCCCTGACAAGAATAAGGACTTCGTTTTCAATATCACTGAATCCGATATTGTTCTCGTTAAGGAGCTCAAATCAACAGTAGACTCCAAGGATCTTGAAAAGCTTGCACGCTCTATCGCTGATACTCTTTCTTCTGAGTTCTATACCCGTGTAAACGTTGGTATCGGTACTCCTGTTATCGGCGTAAAAGACCTTGCACGTTCATTTAAGGAAGCTCAGATGGCTCTTGAAGTTGGTAAGGTATTCGATACAGATAAGGTTATCGTAAGCTATGACAATCTCGGTATTGCTCGTCTTATCTACCACCTCCCCACAACTCTCTGCGAGACTTTCCTCCACGAAGTATTCAAGGTTGGAAGCATCGACTCCCTTGACCATGAAACACTTTTCACAATTCAGAAATTCTTTGAGAATAATCTGAACGTTTCTGAAACTTCAAGAAAGCTTTTCGTTCACAGAAATACTCTCGTTTACAGACTTGAAAAAATCAAGAAGCTGACAGGTCTTGACCTCCGTGAGTTTGACCACGCTATTATCTTCAAGATTGCTCTCATGGTTAAGAAATATCTGTCTGCTAACCCCGTTAAGTTCTAAATTATTACAATTATATAATCTATTTCCGTGGGCTGCAATGCTTTGCACCAGATATACATAACCAAAGTTTTTCAGTTCACGGACTGTTCAACAGAAAGGTCAGGTGACACCATGGTTGAGCTTCAGAACGTATCCGTGACCTATTCGGGAGGCGTTGACGCGCTGAATAACGTCAGCCTCAAAATTAACGACGGCGATTTTGCTTTCGTTGTAGGTTCATCGGGTGCGGGAAAAAGTACCATGATTAAACTTCTGCTTAAAGAAATAGATGCGACAAGCGGTGTTGTTACCGTAAACGGCTATAATTTAAGCAAGCTTAAAAAACGAAAAATTCCTGAATTCCGCCGTACCCTCGGCTTTGTATTCCAGGATTTCAGACTTATTCCGTCCATGACAGTTTATGAAAATATCGCTTTCGTACTTCGTGTTCTGGATGCACCATTAAAATATATCAGAAAAAGAGTTCCATACGTTATCAGCCTTGTGGGACTTCATGCAAAGACAAATTCATATCCGGACGAGCTTTCGGGCGGCGAAAAGCAGCGTGTGGCTATTGCACGTGCTCTTGTAAACGACCCGCAGCTTATTATCGCGGATGAGCCTACGGGTAATCTTGACCCTGAGCTCTCCTACGAAATCGTTGAACTGCTCAAAGGTATCAACGATCAAGGTACAACTATACTTATGGTTACCCACGAGCATGACCTTGTACGTCACTTTGGTGGAAGAATTATAAACATTACCAATGGTGAAATTGTATATGACGAGGTTGTAACAGGTACAAACGCTGAGATTCTTCCAGAAGTTGAACTTGCTCAGGCCATGGAAAATGCTGCTCATCAGAAACACGATTACCCTATGCCTGAGGGTGATATGTACGACGAAAGTACACCGTATGTTGACGATGTTATTGCTGCTATAACAAGCACCGCCGCAAATCAGGGAGGTGCAGAAGAATGAAAATAAGCGGTATAAAATACCTTGCAAATCAAGGTATAGAAAATATCTGGAAAAATAAGATGATGGCTTTTGCCACATTCTGCGTTCTGCTGATTTCACTGCTTCTTGTCGGCTGTTCAGTACTTTTTTACATCAATATGAACTCCATGATTCTCGGTCTTGGAAATCAAAATGAGGTCGCTGTTTACGTTGAAACGGATACCCCGCAAGAACGTGTTGACGAAATCGGAGAGCAGCTCAAAAATATTGAAAACGTCGGCACTGTAACATATGTATCAAAAAAAGAAGCTTATGAGCGTATGCAGAATCAGATTTCTCAGGGCAAGGAAATTTTTGATTATATTGACGATTATCAGTTTATGCCTGACGGTTTCAGTGTAACTGTTATTGATAATGAACAACTTCGCGCTACAGTAGACGCTATTACTCGAATCGAAAATATTCAGAGTGCCGATTCATCACCACAGGTTGCCGAGTTCCTACGTGAACTTCGACGTGTTGTCACTCTTATCGCAGGTGCGGCTATTATCGCTCTTGCAGCTGTATCAATGATTATGATCTCTAACACAACAAAAGCGAGCGTTTTCTCTCGCCGTGAGGAGATTCAGATTATGAAATACGTCGGTGCAACAAATGCATTTATCAGAACCCCATTCTTTGTAGAGGGACTTGTTACGGGATTTTTCTCAGGGGCAGGCGCTTTCTTTATAACATGGGCAATATATCGCTCGGTTTATAATATAATCGTGGCACAGGGAATGCTTATAAACGCCTTCGGAGCAGGAAGCATTATTCCTTTTGCTGATATCCGTGTCCCTTGCGGCCTTGCTTATCTCGCTGTCGGCTCCATTGTCGGTGCTTTCGGAAGTGTTGTAAGTACACGTAAACATCTTGACGTATAATGAACTATGACACTGATTCCTGCCATGTGACAGAATGTCGGCTTTTATGCTGTTGAAAGGAACCTTTTACCAATGTACAGATTGAAATATGCCCGAAAGATTTTCTCATTTTTGACTTGTTCAGCTCTCTCTATCGGCGTTGTTACCGCCTGTCCTGCTTTGACAAATAACGTTGATACCGCCAGAGCTGCAAGAACAATTGCTGAAATTCAGGAGCAGAGAAAAGCTAATGCCGAAAAAATTGCGGCTCTTGAATCAAAGATAGCAGACCTTGAAGGCGATAAGAATTACGAAAAACAGCAGGCGGTTTATCTCGAAGAACAAATTGATATTATTCAAGAAAATATTAATCTTTTAAATGCAGAACTTGAAACTATCAAAGCTGAAATCCAAACGATTGAAGCTAATATTTCATATCTCAACGATGATATTGAAAATCAGCAAAAAGAAATTGACAACAGTATCGAGCTTTTCAAACAGCGTCTTTGCACGATGTATATAAACAGCAATGAGAACTCAGCTTCAATTGTTCTCGGTTCTTCAAGCTTTTATGACATGATGTCAAGAGTTTATATGATTAACCGTATTGCGAAACACGATGACGAGTTAATTGACGATATTACTGAAAAAATTGAAAACCTTGATGAATCAAAGAAATCTCTTGAAAGTGAAAAACTGAATCTTTCAATGAAGCTTGATGAACAAAATAATCGCAAGAAAGAAAAAGACGCTGAAATTGCTGCTCTCAATGAGAAAATGCAGTTCACACAGTACGAAATCAAACGTCTTGCACGTGAACAAGCTGAACTTGAACGCGACAAGGCTGTCGTTGAGGCTGAACAGGCACAGCTTAGAGCTGAAGAAGACGCATGGAATGCTGAAATAAAACGTCAGGAAGAAGCGGCTCAGAAGCGCTGGGAGGAAGAACAGAAAAACCTCCAGCAACAGCAGCAGAACAATAACAGTGGCGTGTCCACACCGTCTCAGCCTGTATATGTTCCTGTAACCCCTTCACAAAGCGGATTTGCATGGCCAGCACCAGGATTCAGCTATATTTCAAGCTATTTCGGTCCGAGAACTCTCAATGGTCAGCGTGGTTACCATTATGGTATTGACGTTGGTGACGGTGGAATCATGGGCGGAACATGTGTTGCATCTCAGGCTGGAACTGTTATTCTTGTTGTAAACAGCTGTATCCACAATTTTGCTAAGAGTTATAGCTGCGGATGCGGCGGCGGTTACGGAAACTATGTGATTGTTTCTCATGACGGTACTTATTCTTCAATTTATGCGCATTTAACATCTGCCTGCGTTTCTGTAGGCGATTACGTAAAGCAGGGACAGGCAGTGGGATTCATAGGAAGTACAGGTCATTCTACCGGAGCACACCTCCACTTTGAAATCAAAGAAAACGGAATCAGCCAGAATCCGCTTAATTACGTAAGTCCATAATTTAAGGCAATTTAGATTCGTTCTCATCAGCAATGGTTTAGGAGAACAGTACATATGCTATGAAAGGAGCATCTTAACAATGTACAAGTTAAAATATGTCCGCAAGGTTCTTTTCTTTCTGACATGTACAGCCTTATCACTGGGAATTGTTGTAGCTTATCCGACATTGACAAATGATGCCGATACTGTCAGAGCTGCAAGAACAATTGCTGAAATTCAGGAGCAAAGAAAAGCTAATGCTGAAAAAATTGCAGCTCTTGAATCTCAGATATCCGACCTTGAAGGCGATAAAAATTACGAAAAACAGCAGGCTGCTTATCTCGAAGAACAGATTGACATAATTCAGGAAAACATTAATCTACTCAACGCAGAACTTGATGCTATTAAAACTGACATAAGCACAACTGAAACAAATATTACAAATCTTGACAATGATATCATTAATCAACAGGCTGCAATTGACGAGAATATTGAACTTTTCAAACAGCGTCTATGTACAATGTACATAAACGGCAACGATACATCCGCTTCAATAGTACTTGGTTCATCAAGCTTTTATGATATGATGTCAAGAGTTCATATGATTAACCGTATTGCTGAATACGATGACAAGCTCATTGACGAAATTGTTACAAAAATAGAAAGCCTTGAACAGTCTAAAAAAGACCTGGAAAGAGAAAAGCTTAATCTTTCAATGAAACTTGAAGAGCAGAATAAGCGCAAGGAAGAAAAGGCCGCTGAAATAGCTGTTCTCAATGAAAAAATGCAGTATACCCAGTACGAAATTGACCGTATTGCACGTGAACAGTCTGAACTTGAACGTGATAAGGCAGAAGTTGAAGCTGAACAGGCTCAGCTAAAAGCTGAGGAAGACGCTTGGTATGCTGAAATAAAACGCCAAGAGGAAGAAGCTCAGCGACGCTGGGAAGAAGAACAGAAACGTAAACAGGAGCAGCTTCTACAACAACAGCAGCAACAGAACAATAACAACGGCGGCGGAAGTGTATCTGCACCTTCACAGCCAACATATATTCCTGTAACCCCCTCACAGAGCGGATTTGCATGGCCTGCACCGGGATTCAGCTACATTACAAGCTATTTTGGTCCACGTTGGGGTACAAATCACAATGGTGTTGACGTTGGTGATGGCGGAATTATGGGCGGTGCTTGTGTAGCATCTCAGTCTGGAACAGTTATTGCCGTTGTTAATAGCTGTACTCATAACTTTGCTAAAAATTACAGCTGCGGATGCGGAGGCGGATATGGAAATTATGTCCTCATCTCTCATGACGGTACATATTCAACAATATACGCTCATATGACATCTGCATATGTTTCTGTAGGTGAATACGTAAGTCAGGGACAAACAATAGGTTCTATCGGCTGTACAGGTCATTCCACAGGAGCACATCTGCATTTTGAGATACGTGTAAACGGCGTTGCTCAGAATCCACTTAATTATGTAGGTCCATAAAATCAAAACAACACCGCACAAGGAGTTTTCTGTGCGGTGTTTGCTTGCTTATAATTATCAAGGAGAATGTGTATGAACAAAAAAATAAGTCTCGGACTTGCGCTCAGTCTCATAGCTGTATCAATTGCGGTAACATTTATCCTGACATCTTTTTTCTCCCTCCAGAGCTTTAATACAAAGGTTATGGACGTAAATGAAAAGGGTAAAAAATACGAAGCCCTGCAATCCCTTGACACCATTGTGCGCGAATCATATTTGGGCGATATAAATGAGCAAACGCTGGAAGACGGTATTCTTAAAGGCTATGTACAAGGAATTGATGATAAGTACTCCAGATATCTCACAGAGGAAGAATACCTGACAGAGCTTAACGAGAATTCAGGTACTCTTGTTGGTCTTGGTCTGACAATTACTGAAGATGAAAGCGGATATATCCGCATTTCTGAGATAATCAGCAGCTCCCCTGCCGCTGATTCGGGACTTCTCAAAAACGACCTTATCACAACTATTGACGGCATTGACGTAAAAGAGGTAGGATTCTCTGAAGCCGCTGATGCAATGAAAGGCACAGAGGGTTCTACAGTAACTCTTATTGTACGACGGGACGGCAAGGATACAGAGTACACCTTTACCCGACGCTCAATTGTTGTTGAAACCGTTGAAGCCGAAATGCTTGGAAATCTCATCGGCTATATCAAGATAAATAATTTTAAGGAAAATACTCCTGAGCAGTTTATCGAAGCCCTTGAAAGACTTACAGTAAACGGTGCAAGAGCAATAATATTTGATTTAAGAGGAAATGGCGGCGGACTTGTTTCAGCGCTTGAGGAATGTCTTGATCCACTGCTTCCAGAGGGAATCATTGCAACATCAGAATATAAGGACGGTCACACGGAAACATTAATTTACTCAGATTCCTCAGAACTTAATCTACCTATGGCTGTAATAGTTGACAGACAGACAGCAAGTGCAGCAGAACTTTTTTCCGCATCTCTCCGTGATTTCGGAAAGGCAGTAATTGTAGGAGAACAAACCTATGGTAAAGGAGTTATGCAGGATATTACAGAGCTGGATGACGGCGGTGCACTTATCCTTACGGTTGCGGAATATAAAACAGTTTATTCCGAATGTTACGACGGAATCGGCATTACTCCTGACTATCCCGTTGAAAATAGTGACGACGGAATCGACATGCAGTACAATAAAGCTGTTGAAGTAATACAACAGATGATGATTGAATAGCTGACAGGCGGTGTAATATACACCGCCTTTATACATTTATTTTATTGGCTCAATATCAAAAACATATATATAAAGATATTTTCAAATCTGAAAAAATATGGTATAATAATAGAGTGTATTTGTGTCTTAGGGATAGTTGTTTATTGGTTCAAGAAGTGGGAACCACCTTTATACAAATGCAATATATCTTTCTGGAGGTATTTTATAATGAACGAAATGGAACTTTATTCACTCTGGTGCGAAAACGCTAAGGCTGACCCTGACCTTGTAACAGAGCTTGAAAGCATAAAAAATGACAACGAGGCTATAAATGACAGATTCTATAGAGACCTTGAATTTGGTACAGGCGGACTTCGCGGCGTTATCGGCGCAGGTACAAACCGTATGAACATCTATACAGTAAGACGAGCTACACAGGGCTTTGCCGATTATCTCAATCAGGAGTACGAGAATCCCGCTGTTGCTGTTTCCTACGACAGCCGTATAAAGAGTGATGTATTCTCAAAGGCTGCTGCTGAGGTTCTTGCTGCTAATGGCATCAAGGTACATATCTATACTGAGCTTATGCCTACTCCCTGCCTTTCTTTCGCTGTTCGTGCGCTGAACTGTCAGGGTGGTATTATGGTTACTGCAAGCCATAACCCTGCTAAGTACAATGGCTATAAGGTATACGGCGATGACGGTTGCCAGATTACTCTCCGCGGCGCTGAAATTATCCTTGAAAAGATTAATTCTCTCGATATCTTCAACGATGTAAAATCCGCTGATTTCGACGAGGAAGTTGCTAAGGGCAATATCCAGTATATCGGAAACGATGTTATTGAGGCATACTACGAAAAGGTTCTTGCTGAGGCTATAAATCCTGACCTTTGTGCATCAAGCGGTCTTAAAGTTGTTTATACTCCCCTCAATGGTACAGGTAACAAGCCTGTTCGTGAGATTTTAAAGCGTATCGGCATCACAGATGTTACTATAGTTAAGGAACAGGAGAATCCCGACGGAAACTTCACAACCTGTCCTTATCCGAACCCTGAAATCCGTGAGGCACTTGAAGTTGGTCTCCGTTACTGCAACGAAGTAAAACCTGACCTGCTTCTTGCTACTGACCCAGACTGCGACAGAGTCGGTATTGCTGTTCCAGACGGTGACGGCTACGCTCTTTTCAGCGGAAATGAAGTTGGCGCAATGCTTCTTGAATATATCGCTGACCAGAGCATCAAGACAGGCATTATGCCCGAAAATCCAATTGCTGTAAAGACTATTGTTACAACTGATATAGTTAATTCTATCGGTAAGGAATACGGCGTTGAGATTATTGACGTTCTCACAGGCTTCAAGTTTATCGGCGAGCAGATTGGCTTCCTTGAAGAAAAGGGCGAGGAAAACCGCTATATCTTCGGATTTGAAGAGAGCTACGGCTACCTTTCAGGCGCATATGTACGCGACAAGGACGCTGTAAATGCTTCAATGCTCATCTGCGAAATGGCTGCATACTATCGCACACAGGGAATTTCTCTCCTTGAAGCAAGAGAAAATATGTATAAGAAGTACGGTATGTTTTACCAGACACTTTACAGCTTCACATTTGAGGGTGAAAGCGGTATGAACAAAATGGATGAGATTATGACAACTCTGAGAAATAATCCTCCTACAGCTATTGCAGGTGTTCCCGTTGTCAAGTTTGACGACTACAAGGCAAGCACATCTAAGGACATCTCAAGCGGAGCAGTAACTGAGCTTACTCTGCCTAAGTCAAATGTTCTTGCATTCTTCCTTGAGGGCGGTTCCAAGGTAATTGTACGTCCCTCTGGTACAGAGCCTAAAATCAAGACATACCTCACAGCTAAACAGCCTACAAGAGCTGAGGCTGAGGTGCTTGAAAAGAAGCTTCACGACGAATTCTCAAAGAATTTTCAGTAAAATATAATCTATAAGGCGGACTTCGGTTCGCCTTATGTTTTAGGAGGGTGAACAAATTGGAAATACAAGAGTTACACAAACACCTTGAAATCGGCAAATTACCTGTTCTTATATATTGCGAGGAAAAATATAACGGAATATGTTGTATGCTGAAATTAACAAGAAATAACAAAATTTTTCTTGATTTTACTGACAATATAAATTCAAATTCTGAGGGAGATTTCAGAACAACTTTTGTGTACGATTCTTTTGAAGAATTACTAAAAGCGGTTGAAAATTTCACAGGTCGTAAAGTAAGCGAATTGTCTATAAATCCCGATGTTCCCCATATTAGCGGCAGTAACCCTGCATGGCTGGACTTCCAGTGGGATTTGTACAACGGAAAAGTGAAAATGCTTGAAAACTATAAAAATTTCTTTATAGGTGACTTATGGTGGAGATTCCTGTTTCAGAAGAAAGTCAAGCCGGATTGCAGTACAGAGGAATTAAATGCATTGATAATGCAGATAGATGACGAGGATTAACAGGAGAAAAACATGAAAATAAGTAGTGATATGACTATGGAAGAAATAATAATCGGGTTTGAGGAGAAATATAACGGAGATTTCAACTGGAGTTTAATTCCCGAAACAGATTATTATATAACAGAATTAAAAAAAGAGCTTGGCGCTGACAATCCGCTGTTTCAGAATTCAGTCTGCGCTATAGCAAAATGCGAATCCAATGATGATGTTTTATATGTACTGAATGGCGATATATGGCGAATTTATCACCTTACTTATTCCGCAAACAATTCTGAGGGATACCCTAAATACAAAGAATTTTCAAGCATAAAAGCCGCAGCTGAATATATACAGGATAAATTTGTAAAAGAATATCTTTGACTTAAAGTTAAAACATAAAAATATATCCAATAACTATTGACAAATAAGCCAAGCTATGATATAATGAAAATCTAATGTATGCTTGCACTACTGTCTAAGGGCATATCTGCCGTGAAAACGGTTGATATTGATGATGGGCTGCACGATTTACAGAAAATTTAATAAAATGAGGTGAAAATCGTGAAAGAGGGAATCCATCCTAACTTTGTAAAGACAACAATTACTTGCCACTGCGGTAACGTAATTGAGACAATGTCTACAAAGGAGAACATCAAGGTTGAAATCTGCTCAAAGTGCCATCCTTTCTATACTGGCAAGCAGAAGCTTGTTGATACAGGCGGACGTGTTGACAGATTCAAGAAGCGTTTCAATCTCGATAAGTAAAATCGTTAATAAGCCGCTCATTCAGAGCGGCTTATTTGTACTACTCTGAGGATTTTTTATGAACTATTTCACAATTTCCAAGCCTGCCAGCGACTCCTTCGTCGAGAAAAAATCTGAATTCATCGGATATATCGCTCCCGTAAAAACAAACGATGAGGCTGTCGCTTTTATTAATCAGATAAAGGCAATGCACCGCAAGGCACGGCATAACGTCTACGCTTACATTCTCCGCGAGGACAATATTTCCCGATATTCCGACGACGGAGAACCTCAGGGAACGGCAGGAGTGCCCGTTCTGGAAGTCCTGCAAAAACGAGGACTTACCGATGTATGCGTTGTTGTTACACGTTATTTCGGCGGTATACTCTTAGGAGGCGGCGGTCTGCTTCGCGCCTACTCCCACGCTGCTTCAATTGCCTGCGATGCCGCACATATTATGGATATGCGGCTGTGTCACCGCCTTACAATAAAAACAGATTACAATTTATACGGCAAAATTAATTATATCCTACCAAATTTCAACGTTATCATTGTAAACTCTGATTTTGCTGATGCTGTAACCCTTGAAATCCTTGTTATGTCTGAAAAACTCGAAGCTCTCCGCAAAGAGCTTACGGAGATTACTAATGATTCAGCAGAAGTTACAGATTTCGGCGAATTATACGAAGATTTTTCATCAGTTATGACAAACTTTTAATTTTTCTTCAAAAAAATAAAGGATATTTACGTTTTCGACAGTATAAGTATTATAGAGGCACAAATCATAAGCCGAATTCTGACTGACGGAAAGGAGTTCATTATGGTAAAAAGCATTCGCGAAAACATTGAACTTGCAGAAGCTATGGTTCACAGTGAGTATGCCTGTTCAAGTACCGATTCCGAAATGACAAAGCGTGAACGCAACGAAGAAAAATGTGCATACCGCACCGATTTCCAGCGTGACCGCGACAGAATTCTCCACTGCAACTCATTCCGACGGCTGAAACGTAAAACTCAGGTTTTTCTCTCTCCTGTCGGTGATCACTACCGAACAAGATTGACACATACCCTTGAAGTATCGCAGATTGCACGAACTATTTCCCGATGTATGAATCTCAACGAGGCGCTGACAGAGGCTATTGCTCTCGGTCACGATTTAGGACATTCCCCTTTCGGTCACTGCGGAGAAGCTGTTCTAAATGAGATATGTCCACACGGCTTCAAGCACTATCTCCAGAGCGTGAGAGTTGTTGAGAGGCTTGAAAAAGAGGGGCAGGGACTTAATCTCACATGGGCTGTCCGAAACGGTATTGAATGTCATACCAATATGACTGCCGCTACTCGCGAGGGCTGTGTTGTAAGGCTTGCGGACACTATCGCATACATAAACCACGATATTGAGGACTCGATTCGCGCCAATGTCCTCCGCGCTGAACAACTGCCTGCGGACTGCGTTGAAATTCTCGGCGATACAAAAACAAAGCGTATCACTTCCCTTATTGCTTCTGTAATTGCTCACGGAAGCGATGTAATTGACTTTGAACCGAAGATTCGCAAGGCTCACGACGATTTACGAAGCTTTATGTTCAGAACAGTTTATACTAATCCTGCCGCAAAGCAGGAGGAGGGCAAGGCTGAACTGCTTATCCGCAAGCTGTACAGCTATTTCAAGGAAAATTCCTCTCTCCTCCCCCGTCTGTATCGGGATATTGCCGAAGAATCGGATATAGACCGCGCTGTCTGCGATTACATTTCAGGCATGAGCGACGAATACGCCGTAGACCTTTATACAGAGCTTTTTGTTCCTAAATTCTGGAAATAAAAAATAAATAACGGAGGTGTGAAAAATGGCAGGATATGAAGAATTTACCCATGAACTAAGAAACGCTAATCCCATTGACAGCGTTATAAGTTCATATGTACAATTAAAAAAACGCGGCAGAAATTTAATCTGCAACTGCCCTTTCCACTCCGAAAAAACGCCGTCTTTCACCGTTTTCCCTGATACTCAAAGCTTTTACTGCTTCGGATGCGGTGCAGGTGGAGATATATTCACTTTTGTAATGAAAGCCGAAAATCTCGACTTTATGGAAGCTGTGCGGCTTATTGCCGAAAGAAGCGGCATGGCACTGCCCGAAAGGAATAGCAACGCCCCTGACAACAGCCACAAAAGAACGCGTATTTACGAAATGAATCGTATTACTGCCAATTATTTTTATAAAAATCTTGTAAACGGCAGAGATAAAACGGGACTTGACTATTTCCGTCAGCGTCAGCTGAGCGCACAGACTATAAAAAAATTCGGGCTTGGATACGCCTCTGATTCATGGGATGAGCTTTGCACCATGCTCACATCAAAGGGATATTCCGAAAACGAAATCCTTGATGCATGGCTTGGTGGGCGCTCTCAGAAAAACGGACGAATTTTCGATATGTTCCGCAAACGTGTGATGTTCCCCATTGTCGATATGCGCGGGAATGTCATCGGCTTCGGCGGACGAGTTCTTGACGATTCAAAGCCAAAGTATCTGAACACAAGCAAAACTCTTGTTTTTGATAAAGGCTCAAATCTCTTTGCCATGAATTTCGCTAAGGATTCCGACAGCAAGCACATCATTCTCTGTGAGGGATATATGGACGTTATTGCTGTTAATCAGGCAGGCTTTGATAATGCCGTTGCTACTCTCGGAACTGCTATCACTCCGGATCAGGCAAGGCTTCTCAGCCGATATGCCGAGGAAGTCATCATCGCTTACGATAGCGACGGTGCAGGTCAGGCGGCTACAAGAAAGGCAATTTCCCACTTTTCCGATGTTGGACTGCGCACCCGTATTCTTCATATGGACGGCGCAAAAGACCCCGATGAATATATAAAAAAATTTGGTGTTCAGCGTTTCCGTATGCTGATTGACAAATCCAACGACGCTAATAATTTTCTCATTGACCGCTGTGAAAACGAGCTTGATATTGAAACTGAGGCGGGCAAAGTAGAACTGCTGAAACGCGTATCAAAAGTTCTTGCGGATATTCCCTCAGCACTTGAACGAGAGGTATATATATCGAGAACAGCTAAAAAATACGACTTTCCCGTTGATGTTCTGAAAACACATATTGACAGCATGATGAAAAAAAACAGCTATAATGAAAAAAAGGATGAATGGCATAAAATCAAGACGCAGACAGCTATGCCGCAGGATAGATTGAATCCTGATGCCGTAAAGCACAAAAAAGAGGCTAAAGCTGAGGAAATAATAATCTGTCAGCTTATACGTCACCCTGAGGATGCTGTTAAAATCAGAGAAACAGCCCCACCTGAAATATTTGTTACAGATTTTAACAAAAAAGTTTATGAGGCAATTCTCAGCAAGACTGATAATACCAAAAATTTTTCACTTGCTTTCCTGAGTGAAGTATTTTCTCCTGATGAAGTGGGTAAAATACATGGTATACAGGCTAAAAATCTTGATATAACAATTAATGCCGCCTCAATATCCGCCTGTGCGGATGTACTGAAAAATCATCATCCTGTTAAATCAGCTGAGGAATTGACGGATGAGGATGTACTGAATGCTTTTTCTAAAAAAAGACACTGATACCTATGGTATCTTTACATAAGTAAAAAAAGAAGGATAATACAGGAGGAATTACTATGGATTCAAAGAAAAATACTATCGATTCCCTTATTGAACTGGGACAGGCTAACGGTAAGCTGACTACAAAGGAAATTACTGACGCACTGGAAGAACTTGACTTTGACGTTGAACAGCTCAACACTTTCTATGACCGCTGTGATGCCCTCAATATCGAAATTGTTGAGGATATGAGCCTTGATGTTGATCTGAAAATCGGACTCGACTCTGCTATGACAGATGATCTGGAAATGGCACTTTCAACTGAGGGTATTGCAATTGATGACCCAGTTAAAGTATATCTGAAAGAAATCGGACGCGTTCCGCTCCTTGCTACAGAGGAGGAAATTGAGCTTGCACAGCACATGGCAAAGGGCGACAGATACGCTAAAAAACGTCTTTGTGAGGCAAACCTCCGTCTTGTTGTAAGTATTGCCAAGAAGTACGTAGGCAGAGGTATGCAGTTCCTCGATCTCATTCAGGAGGGAAATCTCGGACTTATCAAGGCTGTTGAAAAATTTGACTATACAAAGGGATTCAAGTTCTCCACATACGCTACATGGTGGATTCGTCAGGCTATCACAAGAGCCATTGCAGATCAGGCAAGAACAATTCGTATTCCTGTTCATATGGTTGAGACTATCACAAAGGTGAAAAAGGTTTCGTCTCAGCTTCTCCACGAAAACGGACATGACCCCAGCCCTGAGGAAATTGCAGACAAGCTGAATATGCCCGTTGACAAGGTTCGTGAGATTATGCGTGTGGCTCAGGACCCTGTATCTCTTGAGACTCCTATCGGCGAAGAGGAGGACAGCCACCTTGGTGACTTTATCCCAGATGACGACGCTCCTGCACCTGCTGAGGCTGCCTCCCATACACTTCTTAAAGAGCAGCTTAACGAGGTTCTGAATACTCTCACAGACAGAGAGGCAAAGGTGCTCAAGCTCCGTTTTGGTCTTGAGGACGGCAAGGCACGAACACTTGAAGAAGTGGGACAGCGTTTCGATGTTACACGTGAGCGAATCCGTCAGATTGAGGCAAAGGCACTTCGTAAGCTTCGTCATCCCAGCCGCAGCAAAAAGGTCAAGGATTTCCTTGATGAATGATTTGCGGCACTACATAGCAGATTCGGGCAGACTTTAAAAGTCTGCCCTTTTACTAATGGCTAAAAATAATATTTTCTAATTTAATAACAAATATTATATTGACTTTATTTTGGATATATTGTATAATTAAAGTGATGTATTATGGTTAGCTGTCACCATTAAGACAGTACCGCAAATGAACGCCCCGAAAAGACAGCTTATCGGCTTGTCGGCTGTTCAACCGCGGAAAAAAGGAGCTGATATGAGTATATTCAATCTTACCAAAGAGCCTCCGGAACTGAGCCGTGACTGGAAAGTTTTTCAACAGTTTATCGGCAACATCGGCGCATTTACATATATAGCCAAAAATAAAACAGCCTATCTTGATGATGTTGCATGCCGTATGCTCTCTTGCTCAGGCAATAAATTAAATGAATTTGAATTTTTCAATCTTCTTGAAAAAATATCCAAAATGCCAGTGGAGGGACAAAAACATATTTATCGCTTTACCAACAATAACAAAACATCGTATATTAAAATGAATATCTATGAATCCAGCGATGAATGGCTGGGATTTGTACAGGATTTCACACGACAGATATCACAAACTCAGAATACAGCTTTTGCGGAATACGACCCTGTTACAAAGCTTCCTTCTTATCCGTATTTTTCACAGCAGATAAAAAAGCTTCTTCCCGATGTACAGAATTGCTGCCTTGCCACACTGTATATAAGCGGAATCGAAAAACTTGGTTCATTTCTCACTGTGGATAGCACAAACAGCTGTATTGCCTCTGTTGCGGAAGTGCTGAAAAGCTTTGCAAGTGATAATGTTCTTATCGGTACAAAGTCGGGATATGAAATGCTTGCATTCTTTAAGGATTGTGACAGAATGTTCATCTATAATATCCTCAACAATATGGACGAAGCCGTCCAGAACTGTATTCTTACCGACGATTTCGGCGAAATTATTGATATTTCCGACAAGAGCAAGCTAAGCCTATATATCGGATGTTCTTCTTATCCCAATGAGGCTACGGATTTCAACATGTTGGTGAATTATTCTGAATTTGCCCTCTACGAAGCCCGTACTGACCGCCGTCATGTTATTAACTGGTTCTCCGAGAGCAACTATATACGCGAAAAAGACGCATATAAGAATGCTCAGCTACTGAACAAAATTATTACCGAAAATCAGCTTACATATCATGTTCAGCCTATTGTTGAAACTACTACGGGAAATATAGTTGCTTACGAAGCCCTTATGCGATGCAACGGCGATGTAAAAATGGAACCGAGACAGATTCTTTCCATTGCCGCAAGTCAAAATTCCCTTTATGCCGTTGAAAAGCTGACATTCTACAATACTTTGAAGCTTCTCAGTGAAAATCAGAGCGTTTTCGAGAACAGAAAACTGTTTATCAACTCAATGTGTGAATACACTCTTACTGAAGAGGATTTCAACGAGCTGTATCTCACATACGGCGAGCTTCTTGAAAAATGTGTTATTGAAATCGTAGAAGACAGCAGTGCTACACCTGAGGCCATTGATACAATCAAAAAACGTCTGAATTTCACTCATGCACAGCTTGCCATCGACGATTACGGCACAGGTTATTCAAACAGCTCAAATCTGCTTAAATATCGTCCTGATTATGTAAAAATAGACCGTTCACTTATCTCGGATATCCACAACGATATGAAAAAACAGCAGCTTGTAACTCAGATAATTGATTTCTGCCGCGATAATCAGCTGCAAACGCTGGCAGAGGGCGTTGAAACTGCTCAGGAAATGAAAACTGTTATCCGTCTTGGCGTTGACTTGATTCAAGGATATTACACATCAAAACCCAAGCCTTTATTCCTTGACAGCATTTCCAAGGATATCAAAGACGAGATTATCAAAACAAATCTTGAAACCCGTCCTACAGGCTCTAAAAAGGTCTATGCGGCACAGAATGATACAGAAATCGACCTGCTTAAACTTGCTCTTGAAAAATACACTGATATTCACATATACCAGAGCAAGCTGACTATTGTCGGTGACCCTGAAAAGACTGTGAAAATGAATATCACGATTATGGATAATCACAGCTGTGACCTTACGCTGAAAAACGTCAATATCGTCAGCGGAAACAGCAGACCTACAATTTCAGTAGGCGAATATGCAAGGCTGTCTCTTAATGTTTCCAAAACAAATAAACTGGGATATGCAGGCGTTTACGTACCTATGGGCTCACAATTTGAACTTAAGGGCAAGGGTACTCTGACACTTGATTGCTACGCTACATACGGCATTGGTATCGGCAACGACTTTGAACACAGCTACGGCGATATCACCATTGATATGGAGGGCAATCTGGAAATTATCTGCAACGGCACAGACACTGTCTGTATCGGAGGCGGATATAACGATGATGATTCTGAAATCAGGCTCATTTCGGGCAATATCAAAGCCGATGTCCACACTCACAATGGTATTGCTATCGGAAGCTTTAACGGCGACGCAGATATTGAAATTTCCGAGGGATGTAATCTTGATATCACAATGGCAGGAAAGCGCGTTGCAGGCATCGGAAGCTTCCGAGGAATCGCTACAATTGCAAGCTCTGCGGATATCATTATGTCATGCAGTTCAGCCGAAGCTGTAGGAATCGGTGTTATTGAGGACGGTGAGGGAAGTATCCATATCCGCAAGGGTAAGATAACTGCTAAGATGAACTCTGCAAATCAGACCTGTATTGGTGCTATTGGCGGAAGTGTAAATACAAAGATTATGAATGCGGAAATCAATATTGAATCCGAGGGCGACTATGCCGTTGGCATTGGTGACAGCGATGGAAGCGGAAATGTATTCATTATGGATTCCTCAATAAATCTGAAAATGTCTTGCGGAAATCCGAGAGATATCTGCTCAGGAAGCGGAGATGTACAAATACAGAACTCCACTATCAATTCACTTGTTAATAATAAACGCATCGAGCATAACAGCAACTGATGCACAATATATAAAGGAAGGTAAATTATTATATGAAACTTGGAATGGTTGGTCTGCCAAACGTTGGCAAAAGTACACTTTTTAACGCTCTTACAAATGCAGGAGCAGAATCTGCAAACTACCCCTTCTGCACTATCGAGAAAAATATCGGTATTGTTTCAGTTCCCGATGAAAGACTTGATAAGCTTGCAGAAATGTATGAGCCTGACAAATTCACACCCGCAACTCTTGAATTTGTGGATATTGCAGGTCTTGTAAAGGGTGCTTCAAAGGGCGAGGGACTTGGTAACAAATTCCTTGCTGACATTCGTGAGGTAGACGCTATCGTTCACGTTGTACGCTGTTTTGAGGACGACAATATCGTTCACGTTGACGGAAATATCAATCCTCTCCGCGATATAGAAACAATCAATCTGGAACTTATTTTCTCCGATATCGAAATGATTGACCGACGAATAGACCGCGCTAAAAAGGCAGCAAAGGGTGATAAGAAATATCTTGTGGAAATCGACTTCCTTGAAAGACTTAAAGAGCATCTTGAAAGCGGAAAATCCGCAAGAGGCTTTGATTTTACCGATGATGAGCGCGAGCTTATAAAGTCCACTCCCCTGCTTTCCGCAAAGCCTGTAATCTATGCCGCAAATCTCTGCGAAGCTGATTTCGCAGGAAATATCGAAAATAACGAGAATTTCTGCAAGGTGCGCAAGCTTGCAGAGGAAGAAAACTCCGCTGTACTTCCAATCTGCGCACAGACAGAGGCTGAAATCGCTGAAATGGACGAGGAAGATAAGGCGATGTTCCTTGCTGAACTTGGACTTGAAGTATCAGGACTTAACCGTATTATCAAAGAGGGATATGCGCTTCTGGGACTTATTTCCTACCTTACAGCAGGTAAACCTGAAGTCCGCGCATGGACAATCAAGCAGGGTACAAAAGCACCGCAGGCAGCAGGAAAAATCCACACAGACTTTGAAAAAGGTTTTATCCGTGCGGAAGTTATCGCATTTGACGACCTTATGGAATGTGGCACAATGGCGGCTGCAAAAGAAAAGGGACTTGTTCGTCTTGAGGGCAAGGAATACGTAATGAACGACGGCGATATTGTTCTATTCAGATTTAATGTTTAATTAAAAATAATGATATGTATAAATCTTCCCGAAAAATACTTCGGGGAGATTTTTTTCACAAAAATTTTACACAGAAACTATTGCAATTTATGTCGAAATATGATAATATATAAATGTAGGGATTTAACACTTTACCACGCATACATATTATGTATGCAAAATTTAAAAAGGGGGTATACTATGAACATAATCCTATGGGCAGCTCTTGTGGTGATTTTCATAATCGTAGAGCTATCGACGTTACAGCTTGTATCAATATGGCTTGCAGTTTCATCGCTGATAACGCTGATATGCACACTGATTTTTGATAATCTCACATTGCTCGGTCAGACAGCAATATTTGTGCTGACCTCTGTAGTTCTTGTAACGGCTACCCTGCCGCTTATCAAGAAACGACTGAACAAAAAGCATATTGCCACAAATTCCGAACTGGAAATCGGCAAATCTGCCACAGTCATCGAGGAAATCAATCCCGATACAAATTCAGGACGTGTTACTCTTAATGGGGTAGATTGGAGAGCCGTTTCTGCAAAGGGAATGATCATTCCGAAAAACAGCATCGTCACCGTGACGGAAATCAAAGGCACAAAACTCATTGTCGAAACAAAAAACTAAAGTATAGGAGATTATTATTATGGAAAATTTAGGTACAATTATTCTTCTTGCTGTTATTGCATTCCTTGTAATAATTGCAATCAGAAGCTTCAGAATCGTTCCTCAGGCTCATGTATATGTTATTGAGTGTCTGGGCTCATTCAAAGCAGAGTGGCAGACAGGACTTCACATTTTATGGCCGTTCTTTTACAGAATTGCAGGTAAGGTTTCCCTTAAAGAAAAAGTCGTTGACTTCAAGCCTCAGCCTGTTATCACAAAGGATAACGTAACAATGCAGATTGATACGGTTGTATTCTATCAGGTAACTGATGCCAAGCAGTACATCTATGGTGTTGAGCGTCCTCTTGCAGCTATTGAGAATCTCTCAGCTACAACTCTTCGTAACATTATTGGTGAAATGGAGCTTGATGCAACTCTTACATCCCGTGACGTTATCAACACAAAGATTACAGCAATTCTCGACCAGGCAACTGATCGCTGGGGTATCAAGGTAAACCGTGTGGAGCTGAAAAACATTCTTCCTCCCCGTGAGATTCAGGACGCTATGGAAAAGCAGATGAAGGCTGAGCGTGAAAGACGTGAAAAGATTCTTCAGGCTGAGGGTGATAAGAAGTCACAGATTCTCGTTGCAGAAGGTGAAAAGGAATCCCAGATTCTTCGTGCACAGGCTAAAAAAGAATCCCAGATTCTTGAAGCCGAGGCTGAAAAGCAGGCTATGATTCTCCGCGCTGACGCTGTACGCGAGCAGAAAGTTCTTGAAGCTACTGGTGAAGCGCAGGCTATTGAGCTTGTACAGCAGGCTCTTGCAGACAGCCTTGTTAAGCTTTCAGAGGCAAATCCTTCTGAAAAGGTTATTCAGCTTAAATCTCTTGAAGCCTTTGCAAAGGCAGCTGACGGCAAATCCACAAAGATAATTATTCCAAGTGAAATTCAGGGCCTTGCAGGTCTTGCATCTGGTCTTAAAGGCGTAATGGAAAGCGATTCAGCAAAATAAATCATATCCCTACAAATACAAAAACCGAGGTGTAAAAGCCTCGGTTTTGTTAATTTATTGAGGGAGACCCTTTTGAAAAAGGGTCCT
>CALGTV010000054.1 GCA_937902395.1 uncultured Ruminococcus sp. | reverse complement strand
TACAGAGACGATAAGCCGTTCCCTATATTCTACAACGGCGGAGTTGCTGAGGCTGTACTTTACGCGGCGCAGCTTGATGAGGAATTTTCTGAGAAATATGGACTTTCCCAATATGTTGCCGCTGGAATAGATGTTCCTGAAAGCCGCAAAATGACTATTACAGCTATCAGGGCAGGCGGACAGACAGCTCCTGTGCCCGCAGGTGCGGAGAATTTTCAGTCGTCTTCCTTTGATGAAACTCTGGGGCTTACAAAATCGGGAATTATCTTTGCTCATGAAGAAGAATTTGCTGAGCGTGAGCAGTTCTCATATTCCTATGTGTCCCCAAGCTTTTTCGGAAATGAAAACAATAAAGCTGTTGTTGATTATATTGCTTCCATTGACGATTATGCTCAGCTTCTTCTTGATGCGGCAGAGGTTGTGGAGTACGAATTCGACGGAACAGCTGAAAAATATGCTGATATACTCAACGAAAATCTTGATTTCTATGAAAGTGCTGTTGAAAATCTTCTTGATTACGGCGGCAATGAGAGAATCTATGCTCTTGCACAGGAGCTTACAGCAGGTCTGAATTCCCCTTATGAAAAGGCAAAGATTCTTGAAAGCTACTTCATAGAAAATGATTATATCTACGACCTTGACTATCGCAAGGAAGTGGGGGAAAATGCGGTGGATTTCCTTTTTGAAACAAAAAGGGGAGTCTGCTACGAATACGCAACGGCTATGACGCTTCTTGCAAGGGCGGCAGGTATTCCTGCAAGATACTGCGAGGGCTTCAATATGCAGACACAATATGGTGACACAAGCGGCAGCAGCTATATCATAACCGCCAATGATGCACACGGCTTCCCTGAATTATATATTGAGGGATACGGCTGGATGTGCTTTGAGCCTACTGTAACTGACGGTGTAGTGCGTGAAGAGAAAAAGAGCGTTACAAGTCTCCTGACAAATTCGGGACTTATTATTCTCGGTTTCTCTGCGCTTGCTTTGGTAATTATACTGCTGTGGCACAAAATAACACATAGAGTATTCCTTATACTTGTAAAACGCAAATCGCCTGAAAAGGCAGTTTCCGCTGTAATACACCGTATATGCAGAATTTACGGTATCCCCCGTACATCGTCGGTGCGCGAGGCTGAGGCTGTGGTGTACCGCAGAGCGTCGGCAGATATTTCATCTGCAGCACTGCTCTTTGAACGTGCGGAATATGGCGGAATCACACTGACAGAGGACGAAAAGACAAATGCTATAGAGACATATATGGCTGCGTACATTGCCCTGAACGATGCTAAAAAGGCTGAGCGCAAGGCAAGAAGAAATAAAAAACGTGCGCAGTGAATATTCTGACTTCCCGATGTGTTAATCGGAGAAGTGTTATTGTATGCGGGAGCTGCGGGATAACATTTAAGGAGTGAATACCAATGCAGCATAAAAAATTTATAGGCATATTTACCGCTTTTGTTACAGCGGCTTGCTGTGCAGTTCCAACAGCTTTTGCTGTTGAAGAAGTTGAATTTGTACCTTCATCAGCTACGGAAATTTCATCCCTCTCAATTTTTGATGAATACCGTGACTGGAGCCAGATGGACCCTCGCTGGAGCGATACTTCAATGGGAGGTACAACAATAAGAAAATCAGGCTGTCTTTTGACATCTCTTGCAATTTTTGCCGTACATTCGGGTTCTATTGACAATACTGCCCTTGCAAATATGGGCATAACAGATATTGAACAGTTTAATCCCGGAGTTCTGGCAAATGCTTACACAAATGCCAACGGATTCAGCTATGACGGCGCAATTATGAGCTGGGGGACGATAAGTACGATTATCCCCAATGTAACTTTCGGTGCTGACAAGTATTTTCAGAATACCGAAAAAACAGCCGTAGCTGCTGAGCTGAGAGCTCTTATGGCTGAGGGCTGGCATATAATCGCAAGAGTAAATAACGGCAGTTATCACTGGGCATATATCGAAAGCGTAGGTGCTGACGATTCAATTACTATGTGTGACCCTGCTGTTGATACTCACGATTTGTATGAGGCATATCCTAACGGCTTGCAGGGTGAATACTGGATGCTGAAAGGAACAAATTCACCCTCTGCTTCAACCGGCAGTGCAGGGGAGACAGAAGCTTCATTCAGTATGGAAATCGGCACAATGCCCGACAGAACGATGTTTCAGTATGGTGAATCCCTTGACCTCAGCGGCGGTACAGTAGTACTCAGCGGCTTTGATTCGGAAAAGGGAAAGTGGACTGAAACTGTTGATATGGCTGATTCGGATATTATTACTGTTGATTCATCGGCGTATAATTCCGAAGTTCCGGGAGATTACGAAATATTTGTAAACGCTGATAACGGCTCGGAGCAGGCTTCCGTAAGCTTTACAGTATCGGTTTGCCGCAGTTTAGGTGAGCATTATGTAAACAGTGACGTTCCCGTAAATGTTTATTCGGAGCAGGGAACAGGTTCTGTTCAGTATACGCTTAAAAACGGAAATGTTATTCACATTGCCGCCTGCGTGGGAAATTACGGACTTATAGCTTCTACAGATATAAAGGGCTGGGTGGATATGAATCAGCTTGAAAAAACTGCTGACCACCTCCACGATAAAGGCGATATTAACGATGACGGGCAGATTGACAAGTATGATATGTCACTGCTGAATACCTATTTACAGCAGAAAGAAGAGCTTCCGAACGGTGTATCTTCGCTGACTGCTGTTCAGCTTTATTCCGCTGACCTTAACGGCGACGGAGTGGTTGATCTTAAAGATGTAAGAGAGTATCTTATGATAGTATAACGGGAAACCGTGATTCTTAGGAGGATTTTTCAATGGAATGGACAGAGGTTAATATATATACCTCCGCCGAGGCGATTGAGCTGCTTTGTGCAAAGCTTATGGATATCGGCGTTAAAGGCTTTGTAATCAAGGATTCTGAGGACTTCAAGGAATTTCTTGAAAATAAAAATGGTCAGTGGGATTATATAGACCAGGATCTTATGGGACTTGCTGACTGCGAAACCTGCGTTACGGTTTATCTTCCCGTAAACGACCAGGGCGCGGATATGCTTATGTCGGTAAAATCAATGCTTGCAGAAATGAAAGCCGGTGATACAGATGGTATCTATGGCAGACTTGAAGCGGAGCTTTCTGATATTCGCGAGGAGGATTGGGCAAATAACTGGAAACAGTACTTTAAGCCTTTTAAGGTTGGCGAAAAGCTTGCTGTCAAGCCCTCCTGGGAGGAATATTCCGACGACAGCAGGATTATACTGGAAATCGACCCTGCATCAAGCTTTGGCACGGGACAGCATCACACAACAAGACTTTGTCTGGGGCTTATTGAAAAATCCATGAACAAGGGTGATAAGATCCTTGACCTTGGCTGCGGAAGCGGTATTCTTTCAATTGCCGCAATGCTTTTAGGAGCAGAAAGCTCTGTTGCTGTGGATATTGAAGAAAATGCTGCGGCAACTGCAAAGGAAAATGCGGAAAAGAACAATATCAGCACCGAAGTGTACAAGACTTATTTCGGAAATATTCTTTCTGATGAGGCTCTTGCAGATGAAATTGATGACAAATATGATATGATTACTGCAAATATTGTGGCAGATGTTCTTATTGCAATGAAAGAATACTTTGTACGATATCTTAAAAAAGGCGGTATTCTTATAATATCTGGAATAATTGAGGAGCGTATGGAGGAAGTACTCTCAGCTGTTGAAAGTGTGGGCTTCATAAGGGAAGAAGTCAGCGTAAAAGAAGGCTGGGCGGCGGCGAAATATACGCTGTAATTACAGGTAGAATCAGCTTTTACGGCATTATGCCAAAAGCTGTTTTACAACAGTTTGCATAAAATGGAAAGCACTGTTACAATGCGGACTGATATATAAATACATAATAAGGAGAATGATTCAAGTGGCATTATTTAAGAAGAAAAATCAGCCTGTGGAGACAAAAGCGGCTGTTGAAAAGGAAATCGATTACAAAGAACTGGTTCTTGCGGCTCTTGACAAAAAACTGGAAAAGGGAAATCTCTACGACGGTTGTATCATTATGCCCAGAGGCTTTACAATTGATGTGAGAATCGGCAGAGTAGATGAAAAGGAAGAAGTAAAGCTTTTACAGGTTGTCTTTGTTATCAGCCATGATGATTTTGATGAGCCTATCATAGACCCAGTTGACGCACAGGGCAAGACTTTTGAGGACGCTGCAAAAATGGCTGTTGAAATCTTTTACGGCGGCTTATGGCATCCAATGGATCAGGCGCTTTTTAAGAAATCTCCTATACATATCCCTGTTACATATCTCCAGCAGCGCTATGACTTTGATATGTATGCTCAGTCAATTGTCAGAATCGGTGCACAGGAAAAGGGACAGCCTACTATGCTTGTCAACTTTATTTTAAACGAAATGCCTAAGTATCTTGGTTCAAAGAAGTACTACTGTCTCCGCATTTACCTTGCTAAGCATAAGGACAGAGCAATTATTGAGATAAGAATCAATGGTTCTGTTTGCGTTGAACTCAGCAAATTCTTCGCTGACTATGTTAAGTCTTGGGACGCTGAAAATACATTTATGTGCGAAAAGCAGTGTGCTATCTTCGTTCAGCGTGAAGATGACAAGTGTCCTTTCAAAAAGGATATTGTTATGGAGGGTGCAAGATATACTCTCAATAAACTTGTTGAAGTAAAGAATCATGAAGAATATCAGGTTCTTTGCAATGAACTGGAGGATATTGTAGGCGATAAGGATCTTGCCGCTGAAATCAGAATCTTTGTTCCTGAGATTATGGCTAAGCTTACTCTTGGATATCAGGAGGGTGACAGCCTGTTCCTCATCGAAGGTGATAATAAGATTGAGTTCAAAAAGACTCAGCTTCGCTCATATTTCTATATTCAGCAGGCTGTAATTGAATTCCTCGGTCAGCAGCCTCCTCAGCAGGTTGTACAGTCAATCGTTGCTAAGAGCGTGGCTTTCAGAGAACTTAAAAATATCGTTCAGTCAGCTAACCAGAAAGCTATTGATGAGGGCAAGGAAGCTAACTTTACTCCTCAGGATATGTATGTTCCCGGTACTGCTTACAAGGTAGGTACCGAGGGATATAAGGCTTGGTAATAACATTAAAATTCTGAATAGAGCTTTTTTGAAAAAATCGGAAAAAGCCCTTGACAAATCGGGGAAAATGTGATAAAATAATATATGCCGCTTGCAGACAGGCTTTAAAGTTGTGCATACACGCCCGTCGCAGCGAGTTTTGAAAAAAGGCAGGTGCCAGAAATGTACGCAGTTATTGAAACAGGCGGAAAGCAGTATCAGGTTAATGAGGGAGATATTATCTTCATCGAAAAGCTCGCAGTTGAGGCTGATGAGACAGTTACTTTCGATAAGGTTGTTGCTCTCGGTGCTGAGGACGGTATCAAGGTAGGTGCTCCCTATGTTGATGGCGCAGCTGTTGAAGCTAAGGTTCTTAAGAACGGCAAGGCTAAGAAGATTACAGTTTTCACTTACAAGCCTAAGAAGGGTCAGAAGAGAAAGCAGGGTCACAGACAGCCTTACACACAGGTTAAGATTGAAGCAATCAAGGCTTAATCATGATTCGTGCAGAGTTTTACAACTCAAAAGGACTTCTGAATGGTTTTAGTATAAGCGGTCATGCAGGCTATGCCGATAAGGGAAGCGATGTCGTTTGTGCATCGGTTTCCTCGGCAGTTCAGCTTATTGTAAATCTGCTGAATGAATTTGACTGTGAACCGAAAGTAAATGTAGGCGATAATATCATTGAATGTCGGACAACCGCTTCAATGAATACAGCTTCCGCAATGTTGGAACAGCTTAAACTACATTTTGAAGCTATTCTTGAAGAATTTCCAAAAACAATTAATATCACTATCTCGGAGGTGTAAGTATGTTTAAGATTAGTATGCAGTTCTTCGCTCATAAAAAGGGTGTAGGTTCTACAAAGAACGGCCGTGATTCTGAGTCCAAGAGACTTGGCGTTAAGCGTGCTGACGGTCAGTTTGTTAAGGCTGGTAATATCCTCGTTCGCCAGAGAGGTACACATATCCATCCCGGCGTTGGCGTAGGCATTGGTTCTGACGATACTATTTTCGCTACAGTAAGCGGAAGAGTTAAGTTCGAGCGTCTTGGCAAGGATCGTAAGAAGGTTTCTGTTTACGCAGAGCAGTAATCTTTTACTATTGCGTTATAAATCCCGAGCTTTTGCTTGGGATTTTTCATTAGATATTTCCGCATATTCTGCGGAAGATACTCCCGACTTTCAAGGAGGTAAAAATGTTCGTTGATAAGGCTAAAATTAAAATCAAGGCTGGAGACGGCGGCGACGGCGCGGTTTCCTTCCACAGAGAAAAATATGTTGCATCAGGCGGTCCTGACGGCGGCGACGGCGGCAAGGGCGGAGATGTTGTATTCGTTGTAGACGACAACTTCTCAACTCTTATTGATTTCCGCTACAAGAGAAAATATGTGGCTGAAAGAGGACAGAACGGCTCCTCACGTAACTGCACAGGCAAAAGTGCCGAGCCGCTTATTATAAAAGTTCCCCGCGGAACCCTTGTCCGCGATGCCAATACAGGTCGTATCATGGCAGATATGTCAACGGACGAGCCTAAAATCCTTGCTAAAGGAGGAAACGGCGGTAAGGGAAATGCCCGTTTTGCCACTTCCACAAGACAGATTCCCCGATTCTCAAAGCCCGGCTTTCCCGGCGAGGAATTTGAGGTTACTCTTGAATTGAAGCTTCTTGCTGACGTAGGTCTTGTGGGATTCCCTAATGTTGGAAAATCCACATTAATCTCTGTTGTAAGCGCCGCAAAGCCTAAGATTGCAAATTATCACTTTACAACCCTCACGCCCGTGCTTGGCGTTGTCAAGACAGGGGAGGAGCGCTCATTCGTTATGGCGGATATCCCCGGACTTATTGAGGGCGCAGGTGACGGAGTAGGTCTTGGTCATGAGTTCCTCCGCCACGTTGAAAGATGCCGTCTGATTGTCCATGTTGTGGACGTTTCGGGCATTGAGGGACGTGACCCAAAGGAAGATTTCCGCATAATCAATCAGGAGCTTGCAAAGTTCGACGAGGAACTTGCACTTCGTCCTCAGATTATTGCCGCCAATAAATCAGATATGGCAACAGAGGAGCAGATTGCCGAATTCCGCGCATTTATTGAGGAACAGGGAATGGATTTCTTCTGTATCTCAGCTGCTACAACTCAGGGAACACACGAGCTTGTCATGAAGATAGCAGAGGTGCTTGAAACTCTGCCGCCTATCAAAGAGTATGAGGCTGAGCCTATACCTCAGCAAGAACTTGATGATATGCTTGGTATTGGCAAAAAGTTTGAGGTCGTTCTGGAGGACGGCGTATATTACGTCGAAGCACCGTGGATGCAGCCTATTATGCGTACTGTTGACCCCGACGATTATTCTTCACTCCAGTACTTCCAGCGCGTTCTTATCAACAGCGGAATTATTGCAAAGCTTGAAGAAATGGGCGTTCAGGACGGCGATACCGTAAACCTTGAAGGCTTTGAATTTGATTTCGTATACTGATGAGGGACATATGACAGAACGTGATGTAAATATGTACAGTCCCCTTACCCTTGCATTTTTAGGAGATAGTGTATACGATACACTTGTAAGGGAAAAGCTGTTGAGAAGTGCGAATATGCCTGCTTCAAAGCTTCATTCAGCGAAAATAAAGCTTGTATGCGCTGAATTTCAGTCAAAGGTATACGATAAGATATCGGAAGTGCTGACTGAAAAGGAAATGTCAGTGCTGAAAAGGGGCAGAAATGCTACAGGAAACAATATTCCCAAACATGCGGAAGCGGCGGAATACCGCAGAGCTACGGCGGTTGAATGTCTTTTAGGATTTTTATATCTGCTTAGCGATACAGAGCGAATAGCAGAATTATTCGACGTTGCTATGCAGGATGTTGATATAAATGAAATAATCGGCAATTGATGTCGATAGATAAAGGAGAGCTGAAAAATGTCAGGTCATTCAAAATGGAATAATATCAAGCGTAAAAAAGAAGCTACCGACGCTGCAAAGGGTAAAATCTTTACAAAAATCGGCAGAGAAATTACAGTTGTTGTAAGAGAGGGCGGTCCTGACCCTAACAACAACAGCAAGCTTCGTGATCTTATCGCTAAGGCAAAGGCTAATAACGTGCCTAACGATAACATTGAGCGAGTTATCAAGAAAGCGGCAGGCGGCGAGGATAAGAATAATTACGAAACAATGGTATATGAGGGCTATGGTCCAAATGGTGTAGCTGTTATCGTTGAGTGCCTTACTGATAACAAGAACCGTACAGCAGGTGATGTACGTCACTATTTCGACAAATACGGCGGAAATCTCGGCACAACAGGCTGTGTATCCTTTATGTTCACAACAAAGGGAATCGTTATTCTTGAAAATAACGGTCTTGACGAGGATGCTGTTATGGAAGATGTATTTGAATGCGGCGGTGATGATTTCGATATCACTGAGGAAAGCGTTGAAATTGAGTGTGCTCCTGAGGCTCTCCACGAGCTGAGAGAGGGACTTACAGCTAAGGGCTACAATGTACTTTCCGCTGAAACAGACCGTATTCCTGCAAATTATACAGCACTTACAGATGAGGAGCATATCAAGAAGATGAATCTTCTCCTTGAACATCTTGAAGATAACGACGATGTTCAGAATGTATATCACAACTGGGAGATGCCAGAGGAAGACTAATAACAGGAAATTATTAAGCGGACATTGCAATATTGCTCTGTCCGCTTGTTTCATTGAGGTGAACTATGTCAATAATTCTTGAAAAATACAGCAAATCCGATAAAAAACAGGTTAAAAGGCTTTATCTAACAGCATTCCCCTTTGAAGAACGATGCCCCTATTTTATAATGATGAACAGGGAGAAAATGGGAAAATCCGAAATGCTTGTGGCAAGGGATAAGGGCGAATTTATCGGTTTTGCCTATATGGTGTGTGACGAAAAGCTCGCATATATCTTTTACCTTGCCGTTGAGGATTCAAAAAGAGGTCATGGCTACGGTACAAAAATAATTGATGCGTTAAAGGAAAAATACAAGGGCAGACGGCTTTTTCTTGCAAGGGAACAGCTTGATAAATCCGCTGAAAATTATGAGCAGAGAGTGAACAGGCATAATTTTTATCTCCATTGTGGCTTTCAGGACTTGCCCTGCTGCATAAAAGAGGGACCGGTTGTATATGATGTAATGGGTATAGGCGGAAGCGTTACAGCGGAGGAATACCACAGACTTATAAAGGACTGGGCAGGCATATTGTTAAAAATTGTGGATATGAAGATTATTGAAAAGCAGGTGTAATTATGAGTGTTGAAATTAAAAGAGTGAAATATTATCCTGAACTTCGTGAAATTGCGGTTGTTGCAGATGAGATATGGCATGAGTGCTACGGCGAATTACTTGTACAGGGACAGGTAGACTATATGGTCGAGAAATTTCAATCCCTTGCTTCTATGACTGAGCAGATTGAAAATCAGGGATATTCATATTTTTCTGTCCGTGATAACGGGGAATTATGCGGCTATATTGGTATAAAGCCCGAATCCGACGACCGTCTTTTCCTCAGCAAATTTTACTTGCACAAAGATAAACGGGGCAGGGGAATTGCCACCGCAATGATGAATTACATTTTTGATGAAGCACGTAAAATCGGGAAAAAACGAGTATATCTCACGGTTAATAAGCACAATGACCATGCAATAGAGGTATACAAGAAAATTGGTTTTGTAACTGTTGATACTGCCGTTACTGATATCGGCGGCGGCTATGTTATGGACGATTATATAATGGAGTATTTGATTAAGGAGTAAATATGGGAATTACAGAACTTTTGCTTTTATCTCTGGGACTTGCAATGGATGCATTTTCCGTGTCCGTGTGCAAGGGACTTAGCATGAAGAAAATCGACTACAAGGGAGCGACAATTACAGCATTATTTTTCGGAGTATTTCAGGGGCTTATGCCGCTTCTGGGTTATTTTCTCGGCAGCAAATTTGAGCAGTTTATCAGTACATACAGCCATTGGATAGCCTTTATTCTCCTCGGATTTATCGGTGGAAAGATGATATATGAGGTAATAAAAGGCGGCGATGATGAAAGCGTCAGCGGCGAATACAAGCTTGATATAAAGGAGCTTTTTATTCTTGCCATAGCCACAAGTATTGACGCCTTAGCAGTGGGAGTAATCTTTGCGGCGCAGAAAACAAATATTATGCTGTCTGTGTCAGTAATTGCGGCGATAACCTTTGTGGTATGCCTTGCAGGAGTTGTAATCGGCAACCGTTTTGGCAGCAAATACGAGAAAAAAGCGGAGCTTGCAGGTGGAATTGTACTTGTACTTATCGGAATAAAACTTTTGTGTGATGGGTTGATGAAGTGAAGAAAAAGGGATTCTAAAGGGCGAAGCCCTTTAGCAGAGTCCAGAGACAGCGTCTCTGGTGGGTGCAGGGCAAAGCCCTGCGTAGCGTTCAAGCGCTCTGCAAGAGAGAGCGTCCACTTGAAAATTACTACAGCTTTTTCAATACACATAGGCGGACAATTGAAGTCCGCCTTTTTCTTGTGTTATGCATTTTCAGTCATTTCGTCAAGAACAAGTGTTGCTGTCATTTCTTCGCCGTTGCGCATATACGTCAGTTTGATTTCATCGCCTGCCATATGGAGATTCTTCTGAGCTGTCAGTTCAGCTGCTGTTTCAACCTTGACATCATCAACAGCTGTAATAATATCGCTCTTTTTCAGACCAGCCTTTTCAGCGGCACTGCCCTCTGTAACCTCAACGACGTATACACCCAGAGGCATATCGTACATCTGAGAAATTTCCGCAGTAACATCACGGCAGCTTATACCAAGCTGTGGCTTGCCCTTGACATAGCCATATGTCAGGAAGTCCTCAACAACGTCTGAAACCTTATTTGAGGGGATTGCAAAGCAGATACCCTCGATTGAAGCCGAGCCGAATCCGCTGCTTGACATTTTAGAGGAGTTTATACCGATAACCTGACCGTATTTGTTAATAAGAGGACCGCCGGAATTTCCCTCGTTTATGGCAGTATCAGTCTGTATAAGGCTCATTGACTTGTCATTTATTGTGACGTTTCTGTTAAGTCCGGATACTATGCCCTTTGTAACGGTATTCATAAGGTCAAGACCAAGTGGATTTCCGATAGCAGTAACATCTTCGCCAAGATTAAGTGCATCGCTGTCGCCGAATTCGGCAGGAGTAAGCCCCTCAGCTTCAATTTTCAGTACAGCAAGGTCACAGTCAACGTCATAGCCTATAATTTCAGCTGTGTAGGTATCATCTTCCACAAGCACTTCGATATCATTTGCCAATCCCATACCGCTTTGGCTGTCATAAATAACATGGGCATTTGTTACGATATAGCCGTCCTCAGAGATAACCACACCTGTACCTGTACCAATGGGATTTTCCTGAGGAATCTGACTTTCGTATCCGTCACCGAATCCGAAGAAATCACCAAATCCGCCGAAACCGCCGAAGCTGTTATTGCTTTGCTGAGGCATTTCAAATTCAGACTTTATACCTACTACAGAGGGCATAACTTTTTTAACAACTTCCTCAGTTGTAAGCACTCCGTCGGTATTTTCGGAGATGTGAAGCATACTTACATTTTCTGCTTTGATACTTTCATTTTCGGCAGCCTGTGAAGATTCCGAAACGACAGTATCAGCTTTCGGCTCTGAAAAATGGCGATATACTCCGATTGAACTTGCTGAAACAAGGGTCATAGCCATAAGGGATGCAGCAATTTTCAGCGCTGTATTCTTCTTAGGTTTTTTTGGTGAGGGAGTATTTCCGTTTTCTGCGCCTGTGCCTTCGATTTCCTCAATATTGAAATTGTATTCATTCATTATAATCACGTTCCTTTTCTTTGGAGAGTGTTTGTTTTCCTTTGATGATTATAGTATACCTGTCTTTTGTGAAACAAAAATGCACTGAATGTAAAAATAAGAAAAATAATTTGTGATGATTTTTTCACATATATGAAAGAGCTGTGAAAAAATGTGAAAAGAGAAAAAACACTCAGGAATTTTTGTGACAGTAATTTAATAAAAAGCTGTGAAATATTTTTAACTATACATGAATAAAAAAATAACAGTAAATATTGTTGACCATAAATAAAAAATGCTGTTGATAATTATGCAAAAAGTAGAAAATAAAAATTATTTTTCAATAATCAATGTTTTTCCGTTGGAAAA
>CALGTV010000053.1 GCA_937902395.1 uncultured Ruminococcus sp. | reverse complement strand
GTATCAGCACAGATCATTTCGCGGAACGCAGCGATTCTGTCTGCCTCGAAGAACATATGCTCTGTACGGCAAAGGCCGATGCCTTCTGCACCGAGCTCGCGAGCCTTCTTAGCGTCTGCGGGTGTGTCAGCATTTGTACGAACCTTGAGGGTTCTGAACTCGTCAGCCCAAGCCATGATTCTGCCGAATTCGCCTGCGATTTCAGCGTCAACTGTGGGGATGATACCATCATAGATGTTACCTGTTGAGCCGTCGATTGAGATATAGTCACCTTCGTTGTAGGTCTTGCCAGCAAGAGTGAACTTCTTGTTTTCTTCGTCCATGTTGATTTCGCCGCAACCTGATACGCAGCAAGTACCCATACCACGAGCAACAACAGCTGCGTGTGAAGTCATACCGCCACGAACTGTGAGGATACCCTGAGCAGCCTTCATACCTGTGATGTCTTCGGGTGATGTTTCAAGACGAACAAGAACAACCTTCTCGCCTCTTTCGTTCCATTCAACAGCGTCTTCAGCTGTGAATACAACCTTACCGCAAGCAGCACCGGGAGAAGCACCGAGACCCTTACCAGCGGGAACTGCAGCCTTGATAGCCTTAGCGTCGAACTGGGGGTGGAGAAGTGTATCGAGGTTACGAGGATCGATCATAAGAACAGCTTCCTGTTCTGTTCTCATACCTTCGTCAACGAGGTCGCAAGCGATCTTGAGGGCAGCCTGAGCTGTTCTCTTACCGTTACGAGTCTGGAGCATATAGAGCTTACCGTGTTCTACTGTAAATTCCATATCCTGCATATCTCTGTAGTGGTTTTCAAGAGTCTTGCAAACGTCTACGAACTGTGCAAATGCTTCGGGGAACTTTTCTTCCATCTGAGCGATGGGCATGGGAGTACGAACGCCGGCTACAACGTCTTCGCCCTGTGCGTTTGTTAAGAATTCACCCATGAGCTTCTTTTCGCCTGTAGCAGGGTCACGTGTGAAAGCAACACCTGTACCGCAGTCATCACCCATGTTACCGAAAGCCATCATCTGTACGTTAACAGCTGTACCCCATGAATAAGGAATATCGTTGTCACGTCTGTAAACGTTAGCTCTGGGGTTGTCCCATGAACGGAATACAGCCTGAACAGCGCCCATGAGCTGCTCCTTAGGATCTGTGGGGAAGTCTGTACCGATCTTAGCCTTGTATTCAGCCTTGAACTGACCAGCGAGTTCCTTAAGATCGTCAGCAGTAAGCTCAACGTCCTGAGTAACGCCCTTCTTTTCCTTCATTTCGTCGATAAGCTCTTCAAAGTACTTCTTACCAACTTCCATAACAACGTCAGAATACATCTGAATAAATCTTCTGTAGCAGTCCCAAGCCCATCTGGGGTTATTGGAAGCTTCAGCCATGTAATTTACAACGTCTTCGTTAAGACCGAGGTTGAGGATAGTATCCATCATACCGGGCATAGAAGCTCTTGCACCTGAACGTACAGAAACGAGGAGAGGATTCTCCTTATCGCCGAACTTCTTGCCTGTAACTTCTTCCATCTTTACGATGTACTCGTTGATCTGAGCCATGATCTCGTCGTTGATCTTACGGCCGTCGTCGTAGTAAGCTGTGCAAGCTTCTGTAGAAATTGTGAAGCCCTGGGGAACAGGAAGACCCATATTAGTCATCTCAGCCAGGTTTGCACCCTTACCGCCGAGGATTTCACGCATATCTGCGTTACCCTCGGAGAATAAATAACAATACTGCTTTGCCATTGGTATTACCTCCAATATTAAACTTATGCCGGACAATAAACCATGTCCGCTTACAATTATTATAACACATTTTGGAAAAAAATGCTATATAGAAAAAACAAAAAAATAGCAGTTAAATTTCCAACATTTTGTACAAAAAAGCAAAGAAACACTTAAATCTGTTTTTTTATCGAAAATTTGCACAACAGAAAAAAGCGATTTTCATCGGCACCCTCTCATTTTTGCCTTTGAAAACCGCTGATTCCATTGAACCTCCGCACACCCTCAATATGCAGAAGCTTTCGGCAGATGCTCTCGCACCTTGCAGCTTAGCCATAGAACGTAAATTATAGCATAAAATTCACTATCGCCGTCCGTTTTAGGCGATTAAACATATTATAGGCATTAATGTTTAATATCGGACAGTTTGTAAATATTTTAGAATAGAAATTCGTTCATTTTGTCGGCGGAGTTTAAAAAACCGACGGCTTATTAGTTAATGCTGCATTACCGTGTTCACAGGACACATTAAATGTATCTTTTGAAGATCAAAGGAAATAATCCCTGTATTTCGGCAGGAATCACCTTTGATATGTTTATTATAAAACAAAGTTGTTCCAAGTACAAGGGATAATGTTGCTTTGATTTCAAACTATATTGCTTTTTATAATTAATATAAAAATATTATTTTTTTATTAATATGTTTCCTCTTTTACCATATACATTTCGTATTAAAACTATCGTAAAATCCGATAAACCATCTTCCATGAAATTTATTCATCGATAAATTTCCTCTATATATAGCCTTTTTCACTTAACTAAAGCGCAAAACAAATTTCAATTCTGTATAATTTCACATTAATATGACAGATTGTAAATTATAGTCGCATTCTAAAAGTAAAAACAATTATTTTAATAATAATCTTTAATTAATATAACTATAAATATATTTTTTTGTTTTAACTTTAGGGCATCTACCAAAATTGAATCAAGAACATAATTTTGTATATAGAAATTATTTTTGTTTCCGCAATTATACTTTGCCAAACGAAAGCTGAACGAAATCTCATCAAAAATTAAAAAACACAGAAATACTGTCCATTTATAAGTTTTTCTTACACAGAGAAATTATCTCTATACCAATTATTTAATAGTAATGTTTATATCAATCCCTGAAACAACAATAGACAAATCTAATGGCATAAATGCTGTATATCAAGGCGGACGACGAAAGCATACTGTCGTATGGTGAGAAAGTCCAACGACGACATACAGCATTTATGCCATTAGATTTGTCTACTAACATTTTAGGGATTGGTATTAATTGCAAACGCAACAATCATAATGGGTCAATCCGCATAAAATAATAAGGAGCCTTGCGACTCCTTATAAATTAAGCAATGCCCTCTGCGGCATCTGCTATTCTTTTTTCATAATATTGCTCAGTCCACTCATGTTCAAAGCTCTTAAAAAGTTTCAAAGCAGCATAGGCATTTTCAACTGCATTACCTATACTTGCCTCATCACCCGATTTCGCGCATATATATACTCCTGCGATGAGAATCTCCAGCAATGTAATATCATTTTTTCCTTGTGGTTTATATCCAAAGCCTTTTAAAAGTCTGAAAGCTGAATTATAGTGCTTTGCGGCGCAATCAGCATATGCAAGTGCGATATACATAGACGCTTTCTGCTTTATATCTACCTTTTCAGAATGATTCTGCATAAAGTTTATATGTTCAGTACGGAAGTCCTCAGCATCACGCCAATTTCCGATTTTGCTCTTATTCAGCAGGGAAGCAATGCAATAAGAAAATTTCTCCTCTGAAGTAAATTTTTTTGACATATCTTCCAGCTTATCAAGAAAAAATGCCGCTGTTTTGTAATCGTGTATTTTATCATAAAGACATACAGTCTGGAGAATATCTCCCACAGCAGGCTTTTTAGCATTCAGCACAAAGAAATCTGCATATTCCATAGCAAGTGCTTTTGTATAACCATTTTGACAGAACTCATTATAGAGGTCACTGTATTTTTTTTCATTTTCACTTGATTTTTTTGCATAATTAACTTTTTTATTATGTTCACGTTCCTGTAGTGACAGCATATTCAACGCTCCTTTTTTGTAAATTTACTGAAAAATCACTCTTTTCAATAATAAAAACCATTCAATATTATTTTAGCACAAATTCTAAACATAGTCAATATTTGTTTATACTATTATAGATTTTTTGTTAATATGCACAAAAACTATAATAAAAATTCTATAAATTAACACATCTAATTTTACAACTTTTAAGATTATTTAAAGATTATATGCTATAATATAAGTAGAATAATCAAATTTATTCGGAGGTTATATGAAAATACTTGTTATTGAAGATGAAATCCAGCTTGCCGATGCACTATGTGAATTGTTGAAACGAAATATGTATTCCGTTGACGTTTCCTATGACGGAATTAATGGGCTTGACAATGCTCTTACTGGAATTTATGACTGCATACTTCTTGATATTATGCTCCCTGGAATGAATGGTATTGATGTGCTAAAAAACGTCCGCAAAGAAAGAATCAACACTCCTATACTTCTGCTTACTGCAAGAAGCGAAATCAGCGATAAAATAAATGGTCTCGACTGCGGTGCGGACGATTATCTCACAAAACCTTTCGTCACAGGAGAACTTCTTGCAAGAGTGCGTGCACTCACACGCCGAAAAGGTGAAATCGTAGACGAAAACCGCCTTGAATTTAAAGGATTATCTCTTAATAAAAATACCTGCTCAATCAGCTGCAGTGGAAATGATGTAAAACTTAGCCTTAAAGAGTACAACGTTATGGAAATGCTCATGGCAAATCCTGGACAAATCCTCCCTAAAGAACGTATTATAGAGAAAATCTGGGGAAGTGAAAGCGATGTGGAATACAATAATATTGAAGTTTACATATCTTTTCTGCGTAAGAAAATAGCTTCTGTTTCCGCCGATGTCCAGATTAAAACAGCACGCGGAATCGGCTATTTTATTGAATAGGAGGGATATCTTTGTTCAGAAAGGTACAGCTGAAATTTTTTGGTATCATCACAGCTATACTTATCGCTATTTTTATCGGTGTTCTCAGCTCCATAAATATTATTATGGATGTAATGATGGAACGTCAGACGAAAGTAGTGCTTCAACAGGTTGCATCCGGAGTCGAATACAACAACAAAACAAAAACATTTACTTTTAAGAATCCAAATTCTCCCAAAAACGAACCTAAAAAAAATATAAAACCTCCTGTAACGCACACATCAGTCACAACCGTGCCTGTAACCGAACCTACATCAATTCCAGATACAACATCGCAGCAAACCATTGTAACTCAGACACAGGCTATTCAGACATCTATACAAATAATTGTAACCGTTCCCCAAGAAGAGATTCCCGAAACAGATCCTCCACTAACTGAACAGCCAACGGAAATTGCTCCTACAGAGTATGTCGAACCCTCAGATCCGCCACAGGAAACACCTCCCACCGATAACTTCGAAGGGGATAACAATAATAATGTTGACAGTGAAAATCAGCCGCCACCAAGTGAACCTAACCAGTGGGGCAACCCATGGGAAAATCCGTGGGGCAACCCATGGGAAAATCCATGGGGCAATCCGTGGGACAACCCATGGGAGAATCCATGGTATCCATGGTACGATTGGGGAGCTCCGGACGACAGTCAAAAACAAGAAAATAAAGAAAACAACAAGAACAATAATCAAGAACAACATAATAAAAAAGACGGTATAAATCCTGTTTCTAATACGCTGTTTATACCAATTCTCAACGGATATACAATATCCATTGAGAAATCACCTGATGAACTCCCACCTGCTCCGCCTGAATCAGATGAATTAGCTCCATTTGCTGAGCCTGTTCCACGCTCCCTTGGTTCAATTGAATTTTTTGTTATCATGGCAGATAATAACGGAAAGTTCACAGCATCTGCAAATAACGATGAAATGTCAGCTGAACTGGCGCAAAAATACATAGACGAAATTATAAAGGACGATAACAATATCGGAATGACAGGAAATCACAGCTATTGGGCTGAAAAAAAATCAAATGGAACTCTCATGGTTCTCACTGACAGAACATCCGAAATTGAAATGATGAAAAAACTAAAGCGTATTACTATGGTAGTTGGAGTAATAAGCATAATCTTTCTCTCTGTAGCAGCTTATTTCCTCAGTGGATTAATTGTTCAGCCTCTGAAAGATACCTTTGAAAAGCAGAAACAGTTTATTTCCGACGCAAGCCATGAGCTGAAAACTCCACTTACAGTTATTTCCACAAATGCCGACGTTCTGGCTGGAGAAATAGGCAATAACAAATGGCTGAACTACATCCACGACCAGACGGACAGAATGAGTATACTTGTAAATGATTTGCTAAGCCTTTCAAGGCTTGAAAACAGCAATCGCGATTTTATAACAAACGAATTTGACCTCAGCCGTGCTGTTACAAACGCCGCACTCCCCTTTGAGTGTCAGGCATTCGAAAGTAAAAAGAATTTCGTCCTGAACATTGAAGAGGGAATCAAAATAACCGGCAGTGAACAACATATTAAGCAGATGACAGGAATATTCATAGACAATGCGCTGAAGTATTCTAAGGACAACGGAACAGTACGCGTATCTCTTACAAAAGAGGATAATAAAGCGGTACTCTCTGTATATAACACGGGAAGTGGAGTACCTGAGGAAGAAGTTGACAAACTCTTTGAACGCTTCTATCGCAGCGACGCTTCAAGAAATCGTTCTACAGGTGGATATGGTCTCGGTCTTGCAATTGCTAAATCAATCATTGACAAGCACAAATTTAAAATTCAAGTAGAAAATCAAGAAGGCAGAAGCATCTGCTTTGTTGTAACTATGCAATAAGAAAAGCACCTCAAAGGCATAAAAATTCTTTGAGGTGCTTGTTTTTTATTCAATTTCAACCGCACGGATAGTTACTCTGCTCTGACCACTAAGAGTACAAGTAAATAATGTCATATCCCAGGAATCAGCAGAACCAAAATCCATACCTTCGATATCTCCGCCGTCAAGCTGAATAATCTCAGTAGTTTCATATGTGTGAATTGTTCCGTCTGCTTCGGTGAATGTGAAGATCTCACCACCTCCAAGCTCAGACAATCTGCCAAAGTGTGACCAGTAATTATGAGCCGCGATAATGATATCTCCCTCTGCAACACTTCCCTTGTATCTGCATGGTGATATATCAAGATTTACATAACTCCATTCACTCATAACAGGAAGCTCCAGTTCAAGTACGGGAATTGAAACAATCCCGATATACCCCTTATCCGCAATGGAGATTGTAGGTTCAACTTTAGCTTCTGTAACAGGCTCAATGTCATATTCTGCCAGAATATCACTACCTGTCATGGCCTCGGTTACAGGTTCAGTAGGCGGTGGAGGAATAATATCCACAAGCTCATTAAGCACAGATTGTGCCGCTTCACCGCTTTTTTTATTCTCATTTTTATTGTATAAAACAAGGGACAGCGCTGCAATAAGCAGAACTGTCCCCAGAACTACACAAAATAATCCGTGTTTTTTATTCATCTTCGTCCCTCTTTGAGCCGCTGATTATTCTTGTACCTGCCGCAATAAGAACCAGACCGCCTATTGCCATTACCGGCACTGGCCACCACAACTGTCCTGTCTGCGGGAGCTTTTTTGATGTAGTTGTTGTTTTTGGGGAAGTTTTCTTAGTTGTTACAGCTGTCGTAGCTGTAGATGTAGTTGATGTTGTTGTATCAGTTGCAGTACTTGATTCTGAAGTAGTAGCCTCATCGCCGCCAATCTGACAGCTTACCGTTGTGGTTGTAGTTGTATCTGTAATAGTTGTCGTTGTAGTGGTTGTAGTTGTATTAGGAGGAGGGAAATTTGCCTCCCAATCGAATTCAAATCCCGGAACATATGTGTTTACAACGATATAATTCACACCGTCATTTTTGTAAACTATACAGCATCCCTCAGGGATTTTACGCTCAATAACTGTCCACTTGACACCCGCTTTATCGCTCCATTCGTAATTCCAGTTGTTAGTCTCAGAAAGACGTACTGTTTCATAAAACTTATAATCACGATAAATATCAATTACAATTTCATTAGGCTTGCGCGGAAGATTCTCATCATTTTCCCAGATTTTCTGAACTTTAAATTTCTGGACTTCATCTGAATCCGTAGCCGTTGGCATAATCTTTGTATAAATTGTAATTTCCGCTTCTTTCTCAGTATCAAGAACTACAATAGAGGAAGTTGGAATATATTTTGTTTCTCCGTCAACGTAATTCTTGGCAGCAATGAGATACAAACCGTCCTCCAAATTCTTGAAAGTAATAGTACCGTCCTTTTTGGAATTCCCACTTCCTGCCGATTTAAGCTTGAATGTAAAAGCATAATCAGTTAAAGTTGAAGCGGCATCTGCAAGTCCTGCGGCAGTAAGGTCGCTCATATCAACGGGATATTTCGCAAAATCTCCTTGGAGGGTTATTTTTTCGCCGTCAAAAGTACCAATACGAAAGATTTCCCAACGCATTCCCTTTACAGGCTGACCTTTCACCTCATTGACAAGTGTGATTTTTCCGTCGGATTTAGCCGTAGCGGTTGTACAAAGACAGCTCAGACATAGCAGTAAAGCCATTCCCATAATTATAAAGACTGAGCCGACTTTTTTGCTTAGTTCTGTCATTTTAAACCTCCCTTCCTGCCAGCATCATATGTGCGGCAATTTCTCTTGGTGATTTTGGTTTACGCTTGCCTCCGAATACCCACACACAAACGAGAATTAACACAAAAGGCGCACAGATAAAAGGAATAACAAGCATAGGATCAATTTTTACCATTTCGGCAACTACTCTGTACTCTTTCTTGTATACTGTCTCGATACGATGCGAGCGTATCAGCAGACGATGCGTATTAACGCCGTAAGGTGTACAAGTCATAAGTGTTACATAATCGCTGTTTGGAATAATTGAAAGCGTGTTGATTTCGTGGGGCTCTACGATTAGTATTTCCTCAACCTCATAGGTATATATACGGTCGAGGATATTTATTGTAAAAACATCGCCCTTTTCAATTCTGTCAAGGTCTGTGAAAAGTCTTGCTGAGGGCAATCCTCTGTGAGCCGAGATAACAGCGTGTGTATTTGCTCCGCCTACTGGAAGTGATGAACCCTCCAGATGTCCTGCGGCGATATTCAGAACCTCCTCGCTTGTGCCGTGATATATCGGAAGCTCTACCTGTATAACGGGGATTGAGATATATCCCATAATTCCCGTACCCGACACATTGAGCGCTGTTTCATAGCCTGAAATTTTGCTGTAATTCACAAATGGCGAATCAAGCTTCGCCAATTTCTCGTTGTACTTATTTGCCTTTTCAATCATTTTGTCAGCTCTGTCTGTGTCCATATTTGCGACTGCCACTTCATAGTTGGCAACCGCACGGCTCTGTACCTTGGAGTTCCACCAGTCGCTTATGCTAGGGTAAAGCATCACGGAGACTCCCACGAACAGCATTAATGTAAAAAATATTGTAGTAAATAAGCTTGCTTTGTTGATTTTTTTCTTCATGGAACCCTCCCTAATGCGCCGCCGACAGCACTCACCGCCGGCGGCAAAATTAGGTTAATTAGTTTTTAGTCATGTAATCTATTCTGTCGAATTAATTTTAACTTATTCCTCAGACTTCTTCATTCTTCTCTTGGAAATGAGGTATACGCCGCCGATTGCTGCCATTGCGCCACCGCCAAGGTAGAAGATTGTTGTACCGATACCACCGGTGCCGGGGAGGGTGTTACCCTTCACGTTAACAATACCATAATTAAGTATTCCGCTCAAATTTTCACCTTCAGTTGCGTTTCCGACTAAATAACTGCCTGCACCATTTTTAAGATCAAGGTCTAATAATGCACTTCCGCCTGTCCAGTTCTGACCATTTGCAGTTTTTGCAACTATAACTACTGTAAGGTCATCCATTGTATTATATGTGTCAGGTGTTGTTGTTTCTTTTAATGTATATGTACCATCATCAAGACCAACAAACTTAACCTTTCCATCTGTGTCAGTAAAAATTTCTGTACCATTAACAGCTGCTACATAATCACCATTTTCTACTGAGCCAGATTCAGGAGATTCAGTAACCCAACTGTCTATCTTGCCATCCACAATTACAGCTGCCTTGCCATCAGAATTGTAAAGCTTAAATCCTGCCGCACCAGTTTTCTCTTCTTTTCCTGCTTCGTTTTTATCCAAATATTTAGTTATATCAAACTCGTAGGTATATACAATAACTTTATCTTCAGGTGTAGCACCTGTATTATCTCCCTGACTTTCATCAATATTAGGTGTATTAGGATTATCTGTTAAATTATCATTCGGTGTCTCAGGTGTTGTTCCTACTTCTGACTCTGTTTCACCAGTATTAGGTCCATCTGTCTTAGGTTTCCATTCAATATTAGGATTGCTGGAGTATTCAAGCGTAACACTATTTTCATTTCCAGTTGAGCCTATATTAGCACCTGCATTAAGTTCTGCATTATACTTAACAGTAACCTTTGAACCAGCAACTGCGCCCAACGCCTTAACATCTTCTATAGTAATAGTAATTACCTGTCCATCTATATCCTTATGAACATTGTATACAGAAGGATTTTTCTTAGCTCCGCCAACATAAATTTCAATTTTATCCGCAGTAGGAGCAGTAAATCCATCAGCAAGTGTATCAGTAAACTTTAAGTAATATGCTGAATAATCGCCAATATTGGAAGGCATTGTTGCTTCAAGCATAAACGGAACTTCATCACCAATGTTGTAGTCCGCTACATCATTGTATTCGTCATAAAAGTCACCACTATCGTAAGCAGGTTCAGTAGTATCAAGATAATCACTTACATCTTTTTTATTCTCCTGAACCTTTTTAACTACTGAAGGAGCATCATTCTTTGTATAAACTGTAGTATCTTCACCTAAAACAGCAAGAATAAATCTTGTCTGTGCACCTGAGTTATTTCCAGCACCTAATGAAGGATTTGAACTATCCTCAATAAGATAATAACCATTGTTCAAACCAGAAATTACTCCATTATTTGAAGGAGTAGGAGTTCCTTTAACGTAACCAGCTATAAACTTAGCAAAAGCTTTGGCAACATCACTATCCTTCGTATTATTACCATCAGCTGAAAGAATACCAGCTACATCCTTAGCTGTAGCATTATCAGCTAAATCTTCAAAACCAGTTACACTCTTTAAAGCATTTATAAGACCTGTTGTATTATTAACATTATCTCCCCACTCGATGTTTGAAAGAACGTCTCCAGAATAATTACCTTTGAATATCTGATAAGCAACATAAGTGTGAGTGCCGGCATCGTTATTTGTACCACTATCTGTACCATTTGAACTATTAGTAATAGTAACATTAAATGCGGAAACGTTCATACTTGCCATAGGTGCTACCATACAAGCTGCTAAAAGTGAAGCGGAAGTGATGGCTGCGAATCTCTTGAATGTTCTGTTAGTTTTTTTCATAATAATTCTCCTTTAAAATAATTTTCGGTTTCGGGGAGGGTTTGAGCCTATTCAAGCCCTCCCCTTTCATTGTTTGTTATGATTTTGCGTTTATTCTTCACGACGTTTTCTATCACGTCGTTTAAGACCTGTCCGTGCGCCACAGGGACGCTTTTTAAATTTTACATTAAAATCACCGCATTTCAAATTTATTTCGCTTAGTTAACATTTTAAAGCGGACCTATTTCCTCAAAGGGCCAGACTCTGAAAATAAGTCTGCCTATGATGTACTCATCTGCGATACAGCCAACCATCGAAGTACGGCTGTCTACCGAAGTTGAACGGTGGTCGCCCATTACAAAAATTCTGCTTTCGGGAACCTGATATGGTAAATCAATATCACATTCACCAAGTGCTTTCTCATCGATGTACGGTTCGTCAAGCTCTTCACCATTTACATAAACTGTACCGTCCTCTGTGATGTCTACCCAATCACCAGGGAGACCAATCACGCGTTTAAGAAGAATCTTATTATTAAAATAAAATGCTATCATATCGCCCTGTTTGTAATTACTCCGCTTGTTACATATTACAAGTTCATCGTTATACAAAGTCGGCGTCATGCTTGTTCCTGTAACTCTCAGAACCGGTAGAAACAACAGTGAAATCAGAACGGATATAGCCGCCACAACTATAAGGGAATTTATAGTCGCGATAATGGTCTTTCTGAAATTCTTTTTGTATCTTACCCGCTTCATTTCAACGTAAAATTGATTCGCAGTAGGAACATCACGTTTTATTTCTTTTTCCATTTCCATGCTTTTGTTTACCTTCTTTATTCTGTTGAGTATTTGTAATTTCCTGTTCGTTATTCTGATTATTATTCTGAGCGATTTCTTGGAAACTATCTCTTGCAGCTGTCTTAACAGCTTTAATTATTCTTTTCAATTCATTCTCAGATAAACTCACTTTAGCATTTTCAAGCTGAGTTCTCAAAGATTCATTTTCCTTATTGAGTTCCTCGATTTCCTTTTGCAGATAATAGAGTATTTCAAGGAGGTCGGCTCGTTTTAATTTTCGTATTTCCTTATCTGTCATTACTATTTCTCCATTGATTTAACAATTTTGTGTTAGTATTTCTTTCATTGATATAATTATACTACAAGTATCGTAGAAAGTCAATCTTTTGACGTTATATTCTACAAATAACACAAAGTTTTGATGTATTTATATACACATTGCACAAATAATAAATTTACAATTTGTATTATTTAGTTCGATTATTACTTTTAACAGTCGTTTATTTTCTCAATATTAATTCGATATTTCTAAATTGTAAATTTGTATATTTTATTACGATATAGATAATAGACACATATTTCTTTACATTTCATTCATAAATTCACCTGTCTACATTATTATATAGAGTCCTAAAAATGTCCTTTGAAATTGTAGAATTACTCTTGACTTTAACACAAGAATATGATAAAATTTATTATAGAAAATCTTATCAGGAAAACGGTATATATTTCCTGATTCATAACAAGGAGGTTATAATATGGCATTTTGCAAATTCTGCGGAAAAGAACTGGGCGAAGATAACAAGTGCACCTGTGCTGAATTTCAGGATAACGAAAGAAACGCTGAAATATTTAATCGCCAAGTAACACCCGATGAAGACAAGCCAATTAAAAGAGGCGGAACATTAAAATATCTTTTAGCTTTCCTTATATTCTTAGCTGTTGGCGCAATAATTATTTTTTTCATAGCAAGTGCAAATTCTTACAAAACGCCGATTAAAACATTAGCTAAAGGCATTAAAAAGGCGGATTCAGCGCGCATTATCGAATCCATGTATACAGAAACAACCGTTGCCGAAATCACCCTTAAAGCCAAGGAAAACGGTCTGACATGGAACGACTATCTCAAGCAAAAAGACAAAGCCATAGAATCTGCAATTGACGGCATGGGAATTAAACGTCTAAAGGTCGATATCCTTGCAAAAGAAAAGCTCAGCGGAAGTAACTTTGATACTATCGAGAAATACTACAATGATACTTACGGTATGAAGGCCAAAAAAGCATACCGCGTGGAAGTAGAATTCACATACAAGCAGGACGGAGAAAAAGTCCCACCCAAAAAAGGCTGGCTCTGTGTAGTTAAACTTAAAGGTGAGGGTTGGAAATTCTGTCCTCAGCATAGCCCTGACAGTTTTGATTTTGTTGATGCTTCAATCAATTTTGAATAATAATTTAGGTGTCGCATTTGCGGCACCTTTTTGTTGATTCCAATGTATTTTTGTTCATTTCGAACAAACAAAATTATCTTCTTAAATCCAAATATACAAAACGTGTTGTCCACACATTCTTATACAATTTGTATTTATATAGCTTATTAAATTATTCGTCATATATAAAATCCTAATGGATATATCTGCAATTTATGGCTTTATAAGGTCATCTATTATTAAACTCCATTTGATTATTGTCAAAAACATTTTTATGTAATCTCAAAGCATTTTTCTACTTCAAGTAGATTTTATAAAGTTATTTTCTTTTACTTTTAGCAATTTTACGGAATATTTAACAAAAATAATAAGTTAAGTTTGTTAATAACGCTGATTTTTATAAAACTTTTTGAAAAAAGGTTTTAATTTTATGTGAAACGTGTTATAATATATTTGTATTAAGAAGTGGGAAAAATAAAACTAAAACGGAGCATTCATAAAACTATATCAAGCTCACGGATTAAACCGCAGAAATAAAAATGAGCTTATATAGCCCTCTGTCTTTGCTTGCAGATTTTTATGAACCGTCCCGATTATCTGACCCCCTCCCTCTCAGCCGCTTTATAACAGCACAGAAGGGCTGCTTTTCTGCACAAAGCAACTTCCTATGTACATATCTGCGGCACGGGGTAAATCCAAAGCCTGTATCTCTGAAAATAAAATAGCAGCACCGTTATTTTCATTTTTCAGCCATACAGATAGGCAGCTTTTGATTTCGTCACGATAATCACATTGAGAGAGCCGCATAATCCCCGATTATCCCTCACAGTCCACAGGACTTTGCGGCAAAATATTTAGGAATGGAGTAAAAAACAATGGAAAAAAGAGGAATAAGCAAACTTGATTTGAAAAGACGCAATAGAATGCAGATATTGCGCATTATCAGAGAGTACGGTCCAATTTCAAGAGTTGATGTTGCAAGCATTCTTGAAATTACACGTGCCGCTGTAACAATCATCACAAATGAGATGATTGAAGAAGGCGTGCTCGTTGAAATTGGCGAGGCTCCTGTAAATGCTGAAAAGCTCCAGAAGGGCAGAAGAAAAATCCTCATCGATATCAATGTCAACAGCCGTTTCGCACTTGGCGCTACTGTTGATGAAAAGGAAGTTACTGTCGGTCTTACAAACCTCAATTCAGAGGTTCTTGATAAGTCAAGCATGGTTATCGACGAGAGAACAACAAGCAAGGATATCATCAGCTATATAATCAAAGCCTGCAACACTATGATTGAGAATTCTGCTCTTACTATGGATAAGGTTCTCGGTCTTGGAGTTGGTGTCGTTCCTTCTATGTGGGGCAAGCTGAAGATTTTCTACAAGGACGGCGTTCTTGACTTCTCCAGCTTCATCGACAAGCTTTCAAGCGGTCTCGACCTCGAAATCTGCTGTGGAAACGCTGTCGGTCTTATGGCTCTTGCAAGCAACGATTACAGAACTCAAAGCGGATATCAGACCAATACCGCATTTATACACAACGGTAATCAGGTAAATCTCGCTATCGTAAACAAAAACGAGCTTTCAAGCGATTACATCTCCTACACTTCTATGATTGAAAAATTCATCGTATGTCCTAACGGAAGAAGCTACGAGGGATATCCTAACGGCTCTGTAAAGGGCGAGCTTTCACGTAATGCTATGCTCTCTGCTATCTGGGAGATTTATTCAAAGGACAACACACCTGTTCTCTGGGACCTCACAGAAGGCGACAAGAACAAGATAAATATGGATAACGTGTTTATGGCTCTTATGCGCGGCGAGGAGACAGTTAAAAACGTTGTTGATGATATCATTGCTAAGTTTACTGTACTTGTAAATAATATTGCTATAAGCCATTTCGCTAAGAAAATCGTTCTCCACAACTACAAGCTCAACGAGAAGCAGTTCGACTACGTTAAGCGCGAGATGATTCGTCTTGTAAGCGAGGAAATCGCTGACAGAGTAGTCCTCTCCAGCCTCGACGGAAAGAACAACTTCCTCGGTGGATGCGCTCTTATCATTCAGGAGAACTTCTATACCAAGGGCGGTATGAGATAATGCGTAATTAAATTCAGAATTAAAAATTCAGAATTACGAATTCAGAATTAAGAATTCAGAATTAAGAATTATGGACGGTAGATTAATTTCTGCCGTCCATTTTTTGTATAAAAGCCATTAGCTATATAGGCGGCTCATATATTTCATAGGGGCTGCCTTGGGCAGTCCGCATTGAAATAACAACTTGTTCTATATGCAGAACTCCCACAGATTCCTGTGGGAGTCAGTTTTATTTAAACGCATTTCTGAATTCCGTTATATTTCGTCCGTCCTCCTTGCCGTATACCGCAAAACATACCTCATCAAAGCATCTGCCGTACTCCTCATCAACAAGGACTTTTCTGAAATATTCCGCTACTTTTCGAGGATTATTACGGAATGCACCGCATCCCCACGCTCCAAGGACAAGATTTCTATGCCCATGCTTCACAGCTACACGGAGCATAATTCTGATTCGACGCATCATAGTTTCCGCAAGCTTTTTTTCGCCTGTAAACATCGCTCCGCCATTGCGGTTAGGGGCAGCAATAGTCACCACAGTCGCCATAAAATGCTCCTTAATCAGATTGCATTTCTCGTCACGGAATACACATACAGACGGCGAATACAGCATATAATCGGAGTCTACGCTGCTTAAATGGGTATTATTGTAGCGGTACATTTCCCCTGCCTTATCCGCCGTTATAGAGGCATACAGGGTACTGCATCGGCACAACGCCTCCTCCTGTGCATTGGCACCAAGCATAAAGCCGCCCCCTGCATTATGGGCATTGGCGAAATTCATAACAAAGGGGTTATCGTACCTGCCAGCCGCCTGAAAGGAATCCTCATTTGTCACGGTAATTCGGCACATCTCTCCGAAATTCCCCGATATATCCTCACCGAGCAGATTTGCTCCGCAATCGGGAGAAATAACCTTCACCGCAGAAAAATCCACATCGGGAAGGGCGATTTTCTCTCCATTTACGGTATATTTTCTGTCATTTGTTATCTTAATCGTTTCTTTTGCAATTGCGATATTATTCATAATTCCTCCGAAAAAAACGGCTCCCGACAAACGTCAGAAGCCGTTGTATTCTTATTTTGGCTTATACGCCGCAGTCCTCGTAGTCCTTCCACTTTTCAAAGTATATCTTATTGCTCCAGCTCTTGTACAAAATGTACAATATAGAACTGAGTGCGATAAATATTGCTCCTACAATGGGTAAAAACATATTGAGAACCTTATTCGGATTCATATCCTGATTTTTATTTGTCATAAATTACTCTGCTGCGCCGCCGTTCATCTCAGCCATAAGTCTTGCAAGCTCAGCGTCAACCTTTGCATTCTTTTCGATTTCGTCGAAAGACTCTACGAGCTCATCCTCTGTGCCGCCGATTTCAGCAAATGCGTCAGCCTCAGCCTCCTTACGCTGTATCTTTTCTTCCATACGGTCAAACTTTTCAAGTGCAGATGCACCGTCGAAGCCGCCCTGTGATTTAGCCAATGCCTTCTTTGTATCAGCCATCTGTGAACGAGCGATAAGCATAGCCTGTCTTGACTTAGCCTCGTCAAGCTTGGACTTAAGAACCTCAACCTGATTCTCGATAGCATCTGTCTGAGTAGAGATTGACTCATACATCTCTGTGTATGTAGCAACTTCCTCATCAGCTCTTACCTTCTTAGCGAGAGCCTGCTTAGCCATATCCTGATTGCCCTGAGAGAGAGCAGCCTTAGCCTTAGCCTCCCAGCCTGCAGCAACCTTTACAGCATCGTCCATTTTCTTCTGAGCGAGACGCTCACTTGCCTTAGCCTTGCCGAGATTCTGAGTAGCTATTGTAAGCTCTTTCTGCATATCGATAATGATCTGCTTAACCATTTTCTCCGGATCCTCTGCCTTATCGAGAAGGTCGTTGATGTTTGACTTAAGAATATCACTGATTCTGCTGAATACTCCCATTTTTTTAATCCTCCTGTTTCATGTATAAAAATATTATTTGGACGGCTAACCCCATTGTGAATATATATAATATTCATGCCGTAAGTATATTATACTATATTTCCAACTGTTTGTCAAGGGATTTTTATGTACATTTTGTGAAATTATTGTGATAAAAATATATCCCCATATAAAATACCGCACAAAGCCCTGTTTTAAGCCTTGCGCGGTAATTGTCAATTATGATACTCTTTCTTGAAATAAAGTCCTACTTCTTCTGAGCCTGTCATAAATATAAATGATGTTATTGTCAATCCCAGTGATACAACATAGAGAACTATTGTCAGCGCAACACTGCCCTCATGCTGAGGTATCATGAATATACCCGGAAGAACCTGTACCGCTGCGGAGAGGAAATATATCAATGTAGCAAGTGATTTCAGGAATCCTACGCCTGTCATAAGCGTAAGTCCTGATACTATCATTGCCGCAGCAATATAAAGCGATGTATCTTTTAATACCTTTGAGAAGCCGTCCAGACCGTCCTTGTAGACAAGTCCAAGACTGCCGCTGTAGAGCAGATAGAACGCTACAGCCGCAACTATTCCCACAAGTGAGAGAACAATGCAGATTTTAAATCCTTTTGCTGCTTTCTGGCGATTCAGCTCCTCTTTAAGTGCAAGCATCTTTTTCAGGCTTTCCTTGTTGGGTTTCACTTCCTCTGTAAGCTGTGAAGTTACAGCCTGTTTTGCGCCCTCACGCTTTGCACGTTCAAGGTCCTCATCGACGAATTTAGGCTTGTATACAGGAGCCTCAGGCTCATCGTCAAGCACAGGTGCTTTCAGCTCTGATACAGGCTGTTCAGGGGCAGGCTTTTCCGTTGTCGGAGGCGGAGTATACGTATCATCATCAAGAACGGGAGCTGTTACCTCCTCCTTGGGAGCTTCAACGCCCATTTGCTTTCTCAGCTGTTCCAGAACTGTTTCACGGTTTGCCTCGGGGAATTTCATGAATGTTTCACGCTGTTCAGGCGAGAATGTCGCAATAAGCTCCTCATCAGTCATGATTCTGACTTCCTGCTTTTTGTGCTCATATACCTGTGTATTGTCATCGAGAACAGGCGCAGATACTCCTGTGGGAGCGCCTTTTTTCTGTGCAGCAGGAGGCACATATGCGTCCATATCGTCCAGAACAGGAGCTGATACTCCCGTGGGACCGCCTTTTTTCGCCGTAGGGGCTGTGTACTCTATATCATCGAGAACGGGCACTCCTGCGCCGTAGTTGTTTTCATCGTTCATTATATCACCTTCTTAGATAGTCTTCTATTGATATCTTTCCGCCTGTTGATACATAGGCGTAATATGCCAGAATACTTGAAGCGTCTGAGGAATCAATAATTTCATCGCCGTTCACATCAGCAGCATTCCTTTGCGCTGATGAAAAAGCGCTTGAACCCGCAGTTGATGAACGGGCATACTCCGCCATTACAAGAGAAGCATCTGCTGAATCAACAACGCTGTCGCTGTTGACATCTCCCTTGTGATAATCAGTTTTATATGCAGTGTCTGCTATTCTGTAACGCGAAATAAATTCCTTTGATGTGTAATCAACAAGCAAAGGGTCGTACTCTTCAAGGGATTCGGGAACATGAATGATTTCATCATCGTATTCATCGAAATCCTGAGAGCCTTTCATGAAGTAATTGCAATCATCAATACTGCTGCAAAAGACATCGTATGTGGCATCACATAAATAATACAGACCGTCAACCTCTACAATATTCCATGCATGAGCGTCGGTAGTTGTGCCGAAAATCATACGGCAGGAAAGCCCTGCATCTTTTGCTATACGGTAAAAAAGCTGAGCATATCCCTGACAAACGGCTTTTCCCTCTTTAAGAGCGCCGTAAGCGGTAAAATATTCATCTTCCTCGGATTCGTATTCGTAATCGACATTCTGAATAATATAGTTGTATATAGCCGCAGCCTTATTGTAATCATCAAGGCTGTTGATATTTAAATCTTTTATTATATCATCAACCTTATCTGTAACATACTTTTCCTGTTCAGCTGTTGTATTATATGTAACAAAATAGCTGAAATAGCATCTCTGATTATCAAGAGACCTGTTGCACACTACTTCTTTTATAGACTTTCTGAGATAATCTCCCTCTGCGCTGTTGTCAGTTTCCCCAACAGCAAGTTCAATCATTTTATAAAAGTCATTGTCATTGACAAAGGTTTTAGGCAGGGAGAAAAAAATATTTTTCTCTCTGTTCCTCATTGCCTCTCTTACATAATCAGCAGCGGATTCCAGACTGCTGAAATACGCACCTGTTTTGTTGATATCAGAAAGGGGCACATCTGTACTCACCAAGAAAGCAGAGGCATTAACAGCAGGAATACTTACTGTTAATGTCAGAGCCACTGCAGCCGATAATAAACCTTTGTAAAATTTCACAATACTCACTCCTTATTCAGAAATGAAGTAAAACTGCCTTATAAGCTTTATAAATTATCTCTCCAGAATCTGAGTTCTGTCGGGACCTGTGCCCACCATACTTACCTTACAGCCAACAAGTTCCTCAAGGCGAGCGATATACTTCTTGCAGTTTTCGGGGAGCTCATCAAAGCTCTTGCAAGCGGAGATATCCTCTGTAAATCCTGGGAATTCCTCGTAAATAGGTGTGCAGCCCTCGAGGTCTTCAAGAGCAGCGGGGAAATGCTCTGTAACAGTGCCGTCGGGCTTCTGATATGCAACACATACCTTTAATGTGTCGATATTTGCCAGTGTATCAAGCTTATTGATAGCAAGGCTGTCAAGACCGTTTACTCTTACGGAGTGACGCACGATAACAGCGTCAAACCAGCCTGTACGTCTTGGTCTGCCTGTAGTTGTACCGAATTCGCCGCCTACGTTGCGAATCTGGTCGCCGATTTCGTCATCAAGCTCAGTTGGGAAAGGTCCCTTGCCTACTCTTGTTGTGTAAGCCTTTGCAACACCGATGATATTTGTAATCATCTTGGGACCTACGCCTGTACCTACGCATACACCTGCTGAAAGAGGGTGTGAAGATGTAACATAGGGGTATGTACCGAAGTCGATATCAAGGAGAGTAGCCTGAGCGCCCTCAAACATGATTGTTTTGCCTGCCTTATCAGCCTCGAAAGTGAGGACGGAAACATCGTCCACATAGGGAGCAAGTCTCTTTCCGTATCCGATATACTCAGCTGTAACAGCGTCAAGGTCGAAAGCTTCGCCGCCGTAAACCTCAGTGATAATCTTATTTTTCAGCTTTCCTGTAGCCTGAATCTTCTCAGCAAGCACTTCAGGATGAATCAGGTCGTAAATTCTTATACCGCATCTCTCGTACTTATCCATATATGTAGGACCGATACCTCTCTTTGTTGTACCGATATCCTTACCGCCTCTGAAAGCCTCTGAAAGACCGTCAAGAGTGATATGCCAAGGCATTACAACGTGAGCTCTGGGGTCGATTTTAAGAGAAGCTGTGGAAATTCCTCTTGCTTCGAGAGCGTCAAGCTCGCCGATGAAGTCCTTGGGGTCAAGAACAACTCCTGCACCGATAAGACAAAGTGTATTCTTATAGAGAATACCGGACGGGATAAGGTGAAGCTTATAAACTTCTCCGTTATTTACAACTGTATGACCTGCGTTATTGCCGCCCTGTGAACGTACAACAACATCTGCACGGGAGGAAATGATATCGATAATCTTTCCCTTTCCCTCGTCTCCCCACTGTGTTCCAACTACAATATTAGAAGGCATTATTTTAAACCTCATTCCATAATTTTTTTGATTGTCAGCATCTGCTGTACAAATCTTTACACTTTATTATATCACAGTATGAATAATATTTCAAGTGCTTTTGAAAAAAAGATTATCACAGGCTGATTCAAGAAGTCCAAGAAGTCCGCTTTGCACACACATGTACTCTTGAACCTCTTGA
>CALGTV010000052.1 GCA_937902395.1 uncultured Ruminococcus sp. | reverse complement strand
ACAAATGTTGCACTCAGAACTAAAAAGACTGTTGCGATTTTCTCTCTTGAAATGAGCTCCGAACAGATAACTTCCCGTATGCTTTCCTGCGAAGCAATGGTCGAAAGCTGGAAGCTCCGAATCGGTTCCCTTGAAGCTTCGGACTGGACAAGGCTTGCGGAAGCTGCGCAGATGCTCAACAAAGCGAATATCCTTATCGACGATACCGCAGGCATCACCGTTTCCGAAATGAAGGCAAAACTCAGAAGAGTTAAAAACCTCGACCTCGTAATCGTTGACTATCTCCAGCTTATGTCTTCCGGAAAACGCAGCGACAACCGTGTTCAGGAAGTTTCCGAAATGACCAGAAACCTCAAGCTTATGGCTAAGGAACTGAACGTTCCTGTTATACTCCTTTCACAGCTCTCCCGTGCCGTTGAAAGCCGTACTGATAAACGTCCCATGATGTCAGACCTCCGTGAATCAGGTTCAATCGAGCAGGACGCTGATATTATACTTTTCCTCTATCGTGACGCTTATTATAACAAAGAGAGCACAAAGCAGAATATCTCTGAGTGCATTGTTGCTAAAAACCGTCATGGTGAAACGGGTACTGTTGAGCTTATCTGGAACGGTCAGTTTACAAGATTCTCAAATCCCGAATATAATCAGCCGCCTGAGGGATAATGTATGATAATTGAAAAAATCCGCAGTACAGCGGAAAAATGCAATATGCTAAGAAAAGGCGATACCGTTGTCTGCGGTCTTTCAGGCGGTGCGGACAGCGTATGCCTTCTTCTTGCGTTACGGGAACTTGCAGATAATATGGGCTTTTCTCTTGAAGCAATTCATATCAATCACTGCCTGCGCGGCGAGGAAAGCGACGGAGATGAGCAATTCTGCCGCGAGTTATGCCGCAGAATTGATATCCCCCTAACTGTTGTTTCATGCAATGTTCGGGAATATGCCGCGAAAAATCGGCTGTCCTGCGAGGAAGCCGCAAGGGAAATGAGATACGAGGCATTCCGCTGTCATACAGAGGAAAAAAAGCTTGCTACGGCCCACAATGCCGATGATAACCTTGAAACTATGCTTCTGAATATTATCCGCGGCACAGGACTGAAAGGCATTTCGGGAATTCCGCCTGTACGGGATAATATAATCCGCCCTCTAATTGCAGTTTCACGCACGGAAATTGAGGAATATCTGCATAATATCGGGCAGAATTTCGTGACGGACAGCTCTAATCTCACCGATGATTACACGAGAAATAAAATACGTCATAATATTATTCCGCTTATGAAAGAGATTAACGGCTCTCTGACGGAAACAACTGTCCGAACAGCTGAGGTTCTTCGCAGCGAAAACGACCTAATAGAAGAAATTGTGGCAGAGGCTATGGAAAAATGTCTGCAAAATGGCGTATTTCACGGCTTGTCGGGGTATAATGAGGTTGTACGCCGCAGATGTATTGCAAAATATCTTTCTGCGAACTCCCTCCCCTTTTCAAACAAAAGGCTTACAGACTGCGACAATATTGCGGTAAATGGCGGAAAAATCAATATCTCAGGCAATATTTATCTCGTATCTGACGGAAATAAAATGAAGCTTTCTGAAATCCTCCCTGAAAAAACAAGTGAAATCATTTCAGCAGAACTTAAAATCGGAGAAAATCGAATTTTTTCCGACTCCGTAATGATTTGCGAACTTGTCAATTGTGAAAGTTTGAAGAAAATTGACTTTGTTCATAAAAATTTAACATTTTATCTGCTGGATTATGATAAAATAAAAGGAACAGCTATTGTCAGAAACAGGAAATTCGGCGATAAGCTGAAACTCAGAGGACGGAATTTCACCTCCTCTGTAAAAAAAATAATTAATGAAACAATTCCCGTTTCTCAGAGAAAAATGCTCCACTTCATCGAGGACGATGAGGGGACTGTTTTCGGTGAAAAAATCGGCATTGCTGAAAGAGTTGCCCCCGATGAAAATACATCGAGGCTTCTAAAAATCACTGTCGTGCGGGAAGGATAGGAGTGTGCATTTTGACACCAAAAAAGAACAGAGGCGTATTTACTTATCTGCTTATCGTATTTATTTCGATATTCTGCGTTTACTTTGTAATATCAAAGCTTGCCGAAGCAGGCGAAAGAACAGAGTATACCAACATTATTTCGCACTTTGACGATTACGAGGTATCTTACTATGAGCTTGACCTCGGCTCAGGTGAATTGACTTATCAGCTCAGAGACGAGGAAGCAAAACGGAAGTATACCGTTCCTCATGTAAGCATTTTCCTTGATGATACTGAGAATTATCGTATCGAGTACAACAAGAAATATCCAAATGAGCCATTGGTTCAGAACTATATCAGACCTACCGACAATACATGGCTGCTGTCTCTTATCCCGATTGTGCTCATAGTGGGACTTTCGATATTCCTCTTTGTGTTTATGATGCGTCAGAGCGGCGGCGGCGGAAAATACAATACTTTCGGCAAGGCTAATCTGAAAAATCAGGCAGATGCACGAAAAGCAACTTTCAAGGATGTTGCAGGTGCTGATGAGGAAAAACAGGAGCTTCAGGAAATTGTTGATTTCATGAAAAATCCTAAAAAATATAAGGATATTGGCGCTAAAATCCCCAAGGGTGTGCTCCTTTTAGGACCTCCCGGAACAGGTAAAACTCTCCTTGCAAGAGCTGTTGCAGGTGAGGCTAATGTGCCATTCTTCCCAATTTCAGGCTCAGATTTCGTTGAAATGTTCGTCGGTGTTGGTGCTTCCCGTGTACGTGACCTCTTTGAGCAGGCGAAAAAGCACGCTCCCTCCATTATATTCATTGACGAAATTGACGCTGTAGGCCGTCACAGAGGCGCAGGTCTCGGAGGCGGTCACGATGAACGTGAGCAGACTCTCAATCAGCTTCTTGTTGAAATGGACGGCTTTACAGGCAATGAAAGCGTTATCGTTATTGCGGCTACTAACCGCCGTGATATCCTTGACCCTGCCCTGCTCCGTCCGGGACGTTTCGACAGACAGATTGTTGTTGGATATCCCGATGTAAAGGGACGTGAGGAAATCCTCAATGTTCATTCAAAGAATAAGCCTCTTGACAAGGACGTTGACCTTAAGGTTATCGCTCAGACTACACAGGGCTTTACAGGTGCAGACCTTGAAAATCTCCTCAATGAAGCGGCTCTCCTTGCAGCTCGTGCCGACAGAAAGTCAATCAACGAAAAGGATATCGAGGAAGCTACAATGAAAGTCATTGCAGGCCCTGAGAAAAAATCCAGAATCGTTACAGAAAAGGACAAAAAGGTTACTGCTTACCACGAAGCAGGTCATGCAATTGCGGCGTACAATCTGCCTACACAGGATAAAGTTCATCAGGTTACAATTATTCAGCGCGGTATGGCGGCAGGTCTTACTGTTACCCGTCCTGATACCGACGATATGCACGTTTCCCGCACTCAGATGCGTGAGCATATTGTAATGCTTCTCGGCGGTCGTGTGGCTGAGGAAATCTTCCTTGACGATATCTGCACCGGCGCTTCAAACGATATTGAACGCGCTACAAAGACTGCAAGAAATATGGTTACAAAGTACGGCTTCTCTGAAAAGCTTGGAACTGTTGTTTACGGCTCTGATAATGAGGAAGTATTCCTCGGTAAAGACTACGGTCATACACGCAATTACAGCGAATCTGTAGCAGCTCAGATTGACGACGAAGTAAGAGAAATCATTGAAAAGGCATATAAAGACTGCCGTGAAATTCTCACTGCAAACGCAAATAAAATGCACTTGCTTGCCGATTATCTGCTGAAATATGAGAAAATCGACAATGATAAATTTGAGCGTCTTATGCACGGTGAAAACATTGAGGCTGATGAGCCTGTGGTGGAATCCGCACCTGTTCAGGCTGAACCTGAAATCACTGAAAATACTGCTGAAAACAGCGAAAATACGGACAATTCCGAAGAATAATTTAAAGGGTACCGATTTGTTTCGGTACCCTTTTTGTATTATTTGTATAATTTAAAATCAATAGTTGTTTCCTGACAGTTATTGAATTCAATTATGAATTCATTAAATTCCTGCTCGGTACCGTAGTTATTATAAAGCAGATAATTAGTTATAACATTTTCAACATTTTCACCGCTATATTCACGCCATTCAAACGTGCCGTCATACCCGAATGTTATTACATCTCCACGATGTGTATAATTCTTATCATCAAGAAGATACAATCTTCTGTTAGTCATATCAAGCTTTATCTTGTTATAATTACCTATTTTTGATACAAATTCATACTGTTCATCAATATATTCATATATGTATACCGTAGGAACAGAATCATCATGGTCAACAGTTACAAGCATTTCAGGAACGTTATCACCAAAGAAATCGATATAAGCATATTTTACATCTTTGTTATATTGTGTATTTGTAAAATCGAACAAAATCTGTTCTCTTGCATATTTTTCATTCAAATAATCAGCATTGTTATAGTAAAACGTAAAACTTTCCGGAGCATTTAAATGTATGCAAGCGTCACACTGATGCACGCATGTCAAATATTCTTCCTTGCTTACTACAATATCATTATGCGTGTACTCATCATATGTATTACCATTTTCGTCATAATTATATCCTTCAAACCATTTATCAACTGCACTGAAATTCAGTTCATTATCAAATGCAGTGATAAATGTAGATTGTCCACCGCCTTTAAGAACACCGGATATCTGCTTTTTTGACTTACAAATTGTAACGCCATAACAGTTTGGAATTAAATTACAGAATTCAAATTCAGCACCATTGAATTTATAAATTTCCAGTCCCCAGTCAAGATTATTCTCAAAATTGATTAACAATTCAGGAACTGAATCATCGTTTAAGTCGTAGTAAGTATAATACACACCTACGTAAGATTCTTTATTTCTATTATCAAGACTGGCTTCAAGTGCCGCGTCTCTTGCTTTGTCAAGAACTTCCTGTGTAGGCTTTTGGATTGTTGTGGTAACTGCTGTTGTAGTCTTTGTTGTTGTCGTTGTTGTTTTTTTCTTCTGTATTGTTACCACATTTGTTTGTGTTGTATCACCCTCAGATGTTCCCACAAATACAGCTTTGTTTATATCATAGGGAATAAATTTAAGCTCTGCACCAACGCAGTTTTCATATTCTGCCATTGCCTTTTCGTATTCTTCCTTTGTGCAGGGTTCGTTATTACGCAGATAAACGTGTTCGCCTGTGCCGTCTATATATGGGTCTATTCCTGAATAATAGCTATCCTGTAATGTAAAGTACTCCCATTCATACGACATTTCATTATTTTCCCATGTGTGTATATATAACGTACAATAATCATTCTCGTCAGTTTTTTCTTTCATCACTGTATAATACTTACAATTCTGTAAATCAAGTTTCCAATCTTCCTCGTTTCCAAACTGGTGAAAAGGTATATATTTTGTTCCGTCAAAATAGTTACAATCTATAGCTCCAAATTCAGAATTATTAAAAAGATTATAACAAATAAATAATTCATCAATTGAATCATTGTTAATATCCAGATATGCATAATCTATTTTTAAGCTTTCATAAAAGTTCTCACCTTCATCACCATAGCTTTCATATAAATCCTGTATATAATCTTCAATGCGCTTATTGAGTGCTTTTTCTTCCTGCGTCAGTCCGACAGACTGATTCTGAACAGGTTTCTCCGCCGGCTTATACTTCAAAAGCAAATCTTTAACAGAATATAATTTATAATCCGCATTAAGCTCAGGACAAGCTTCGTATTCAGCTACAACTGCTTCATATTCTGCACTGTCGCAAGGTTCGCCATTGTGGATATACATATTTTCGCCGTATTCTGTAGGCATTATATTATAAAAATCCGGTTGAAGTATAATCTCACCTGTAGTATGCTTAGAAAAATCAACTCCTGCCCATGAATCAATAGTTAATGTCTCACCATCTCTGCTGTACATTTTACAAGTATCAGCGTCAAATCTGATATTTTCAGAATAACTTGTTTGGAAAAAATTATAAATACAGTCTTTATAATAAGCAATACTGAAAGAGAGCTTGTTGTTCAAATTGTCGTGAATTATTAATTCATCAACAGAATCTCCATTAAAGTCCATAAAGCCATATTGAAGTTTATATACATCCTCATTCGGATTTAATGTCTCAAAACAATATCTATTATCACTAATTGTATTGTGAATTGCTTCATCAATAGCATTGAAAATTTCTAATTCATCCTCAGCCATATATTCTGCTAAATCATATTTATTATAATAATTCTTTAAATTATATTCTGTTGCTTTACCTGTCACAAAATTTTCTGATTTATTCTTGTATTCTTCTTCACTTATTGTTTCACCGTTTAAGAGGTAGCTGTAGGTATTATTCTCGTCTGATGAAGTTACAAGTCCCCAGACACGCTCCAGCTTATCGCCTTCTGTGAAGTTAAGTTCGTCGTCCCAAGTACTGTAACTCTGATAATAATCAGATTCGTAATCAGAAGTATATATGCGTTTTTCTTCAATACATATCACAGGGTCATCTGTACCATGAATAAACTGCGCCTTAAACATATATTCACTGCCGTCATACTGGTACACATAAGTTCTTGCAAAATCACCGGAACAAAGCTTTACAAGCAATTCATCAACATTATCCTCATTCATGTCAAGATAAACATAATCCATAGTATCTATGAATTCATCTGTTGCAACAAGATAATCAAGAACATTTGCTGCGGCTGTTTCAATATCTGTTGCCGCAGAAGTACTTTCCGACGGTAAAAGCGGATCATCGGGAGTATCGTTATCCCCTCTTCCAAGATTTTTCACCAGAAATACAGAACCAACTGCAAGTCCTAAAGCAGCGGCGGTATTTACCACACTCATGATTATCTTTGAACTTTTCTTTCTGCTGTAAACCTCAACATTGTCAACAACATCTTCCGCATTATCGTATATCCCCGTATTTTCGCTATTTATTGCGTCATTATATTTCTTTCGTGTCATTTCTAAAATCCTCTTTTTTGTCTTATTGTCAAGCATGTCCATATCCGTCCCGATTTTATCAATCTCATCAAGTCTGGCATCGTCAAGTATATCAAAGCCAATAGTCTTTTTATCTTTCATCAGAATCCCTCCTTTAAGGTTATTCCCTCTTTTGAAAGAAGCTTTTCAAGACGGCTCAACGCTCTGCTGCACCGTACTCTCACTGCTCCCGAGGTCATTGAAAGCTTTTTGGCTATTTCCTTTGAGCTTCTGTTAAAATAGAATTTCTGGAAAATTATGGTGGAATCGGGATCGCCAAGGCTCTTGATAAGCCTTATCATTATATCTCTCAGTTCCGATTTTTCTGCATTTTCTTCTATTCTGCTGCTGTCAGGAATATCTGCAAAATAATCCTCAATTGATACTGTTCTTCCGCTTTTCGCCGTAAGGGAATGATATTTGTTTATCGCCTTTCTGCTCGCTATTGTGCCGATATAGCCTCTTAAATCCCCGTCTACCCCCTGATTGTTGTGATAATTGAGAAATACCGCAAGAAATATATCGCTGACACATTCCTCAATATCCTCTCTTGTAGCACAGCTTCTCAGCTTGTTGTATACTATTGTGTATACATAGTTTACGTATTCCTCATAAAGCTTGTTCTGCGCCAAGGTTTCGGATTTCTCACTCAATTTTCGGTATTCCATGTCAGTCATATTCCCACCCCTTTCTATGCCTGTCTGCAAGCATCTAATTTTGTAATGAATGCATTCTATAATATATACTCCTTTTCTATTTCAAAAGTGTTACACTATTTCCGAAAATTTTTCTAAAAAAATTTTTTGACTTGAAGATTATAGCATATAATGCAAGTTCTGTCAAGATAGTTAAATTTACTATATATATTGATTTTGTTTAATTATTGTGGTATAATTATATTACTATCTAAATTAAGGAGAAAAGCTTTGAAAAACTTATTATTTAATCCGTTTGTTATTTCCTTTTTATTAATTATATGTATTCTACTATTTATCATATATAAAAAATCTTCAATTATTAAATACAATGAGCAGTATTACAAAAAAACTATTAATTCACTTCAAAAACAATTTGAAGAAAGTAAAAACGAACTTTTAAAAGAGTATAATAACAAAACAAACATCTCTACTAAAAAATATGAAAAAACCATTGAAGAAATACAAGCTAAACACACTTTGGAAATTAACTGGTTCAAAGATGAATTTGAAGAAAACAAAAGTAGGCTTTTACAAGAGCATAATATTAAAACAGATACTATTATAAAAAATTATGAAAACACTATTGAAGAAATATGTACTAAACACTCTTTTGAGATTAACTCGTTAAAAGATAAATTTGAAGAGAAAAAAAACAATCTTATACAAGAACACCTAAAAGAAATTAAGCAAATAAAGGAAACTATTGAGAACAGAAAAAATATTCTACTACAAATGGATGAAAAGGAACTTCTTTCAAATATTATGATGGCACTTGATAGCTATGGCTGTAGACTTAATCAACTTGAAAATAGACTTAATACAGACAAAATAGAAGAAAGAATAAATGTAATAGCTGAAAATACTGATTTTCAAATCTCTCGTTTCTCAGACAATTTAAACAATCAACTCAATAAACTCGAAAAAGAAATTAACATAAATGTAATAAGCCAGAATTTAAATGAGGTTTCCCAAGAAATAACAACACAAATTTCTAACTTATCAAATTCTATTGAAAAACACTTATCCAAAACGGATATTGCAAATGAACTTTCAAAAATAAATAATGCTATTGATGATATAAAAGAAAACAATGATTTTTCTTCTATTCAATGGAGTATTGACGAAATCAAAGAAGAGATGAATAAAATAAATGAAAACAATGACAATAATATTGAAGTACTTTCATCTACTCTTTCAGAAATTAATTCAGACGTTGCTGATATCAAATCAAGTGTATGCGATAATAGCGATTATAGTTTATTTGATAATTACAGCTTAACATCTGAAATTGAATCGCTTTCTTCCAAACTTGATAATATTAATAATGCCATTGATGATTTAATTAATCGCTATTAAACAGCAGATTACATAATTTTTTTCGAATATTGGCGGTATTATTTAATGTCTATTTGCTTTCACGGAATATTGACCTGAATCTTAAAATATGATATAATATAACTTGGAATTTTATTAGCGACAGATGTGAATGTTACACATTTTATTTTAAGGAGTAAGTTTTATGGTTAATATTCCTGAGATTTTCGGCTGCAACGTTTTCAACGAAACTGTTATGAAAGCTAAGCTTCCGAAAAATATCTATAAAAATCTTAGACGCACAATGGAAAAAGGTGAGGCTCTTGATACCGAGACTGCTGATGTTGTAGCAAATGCTATAAAGGATTGGGCTCTTGCTCTCGGTGCTACCCACTATACACACTGGTTCCAGCCTATGACAGGCTCAACCGCTGAAAAGCATGATTCCTTTTTAAGTGTAGGCCCTAATGGCACTGCTCTTATGGAATTTTCCGGAAAAGCTCTTATCAAAGGCGAACCTGACGCCTCTTCGTTCCCCTCAGGCGGTCTGAGACAAACAAGCTCCGCAAGAGGTTATACGGCATGGGACCCCACTTCCTACTGCTTTGTGAAAGAGGGAAGCCTTTATATCCCCACCGTTTTCGTATCATATACAGGCGAAACTCTTGATAAAAAGACTCCCCTGCTTCGCTCTATGGACGCTCTCAGCAAATCTGCTGTACGCTTCCTTAAATTATTCGGCAATGAAAATGTTACCCGTGTAACTTCAACTGTCGGCGCGGAACAGGAATATTTCCTCATAGATAAAGAAAAATTTGACCAGCGTAAAGACCTTGTACTTACAGGCAGAACTCTTTTCGGCGCTAAACCGCCCAAAAGTCAGGAGCTTGATGACCAGTACTTTGCAAATCTTAAACCAAGAATTGCCGCATATATGGCTGAACTTGATGAGGAACTCTGGAAACTTGGCGTATACTCCCACACCAAGCACAATGAAGCTGCTCCTGCACAGCACGAAATGGCACCTATATTCACTACTTCCAATCTGGGTGCAGACCAGAATGAGCTTGCAATGGAGGTTATGGAAAAGGTTGCTCTTAAACACGGACTTGTGTGTCTGCTCCACGAAAAGCCATTTGAGGGCGTAAATGGTTCAGGTAAACACAACAACTGGTCAATGCGTACAAATGACGGTCAGAATCTTCTTGACCCCGGTGATACGCCTATAGAGAATCTACAGTTCCTTACAATTCTCTGTGCGCTTATCAAGGGCGTTGACGAATACGCAGACCTGATGAGACTTTCAGCCGCATCAGCCGGAAATGACCACCGTCTCGGCGCTGATGAAGCTCCCCCTGCTATTATTTCCATGTTCCTCGGTGAAGAGCTTGACGCTGTGCTTCAGGCTATCGAGGAGGACGGCGTATATAAAACAAAGGCTAAATCCTTTGAAATCGGCGTTAATGCGCTCCCATCATTCCCTAAGGATTCCACTGACAGAAACAGAACATCTCCTTTCGCTTTCACAGGTAATCGTTTTGAGTTCCGTATGGTCGGTTCATCTGATAATATCGGCTGTCCAAATGCTTTGTTGAATACAATTGTTGCAGAAGAGCTAAGCTGGTTTGCTGACCGTCTTGAACCCGTTAAGGACAGCGATTGCTTCGAGGAGGAGATTAAAAAGGTTCTCAAAGAGGTACTCAAGGAACACCGCCGCATTATCTTCAACGGCGACGGCTATTCAAATGAATGGGTACTTGAAGCTGAGCGCAGAGGTCTGCCGAATTATCCCTCAATCGTTCACTGTATGCCTCATTATACCGATGAAAAAAATCTCCGTATACTCCGCAAACACGGCATTTTCAACAGAAATGAGCTAACAGCACGTAAGGAAATTCACCTTGAAAAATACTCCAAGACACGCAGAATCGAAGCTCGTACAATGGTTGAAATGGCAAGAAAACAGCTTCTTCCTGCGGCTTTGAATTATCTTGATAAGCTTTGCCGTTCTATCTCCACCAAAAAGGAAATCTGCATAACTTCCAATGCGGAGATAAAGATTGCCAATAAGCTTAATGAACTTTGCGATAAGCTTTATGATTCCATAAACCGCCTTGAAAAAGTTGAGGCTGATGCCTGCGCTATCAAGGATGTTCAGAAGCAGGCTGAATTCTATCATGATTATGTTTTTGCTGAAATGAATATCATGCGTGAAATCGCTGATGAAATGGAAGTGAATATGCCTCTTGACTGCTGGCCTATTCCTACTTATTCAGAAATTATTTATAACGTATAACAATAAGAAATCCCCCGATTTTTCGGGGGATTTCTTATTGTTTATTTTCATTAGGTATTCTCATTGTAAAATTTGCTAAACCACCGTATCGGATTTTCATAGATGTATTTTACGTGTTCCTCATAATCCAAACGATTCCTAATTATATGGTCATAGAATGATTTTTGCCAAATTGAATGACCTATTTTCTTTGTAATATACCCTTTCATTTGTTGAACAACACGATTAGATGTAGGGGCGAGCATTGCTCGCCCAAATTCATCTCCACATATTGATAACAAAAAATGAATATGGTCAGGCATAATAACATAATGTTTTATTTCTATAGCCGGGTAAATCAAAGGTATTCTTTTTATCGCTTCTTCCACTATTTTCCCTGTGTCAGACAAAATTATATCTTGTGGGCGAGCAATGCTCGCCCCTACAATTTCCCAGAAATAATTCTTTTTTTCTTTAGCACATACTGTTATAAAATAAGTTCCAGGATTATCATAATCATAATCTTTTAACCGATTAGGCTTTCTTTCATTATCAAGTCTCATATCAGCTTTCTCTCGTCGCAGTACTCACATTCGAGGAGAGTTTCATCACCGCTGAAACGGAAACTCTTAGGAAGATATTCCTCGTGATTTGTAATGCACTTTGGATTATCACAACGAACTCCGCTGTATACCTTTCCCTTTAAAGTTTCAGAGCCGTTTTCCTCCGCAAGTATTGTGAGAATTAGTGCCATACGTGCATATACTCCGTATTTTGCCTGTGTGAAATACATTGCCCTGTTATCCTCATCAACCTCAACTGTAATTTCATCAACACGAGGTAACGGATGAAGAACTATCATATCCTTTTTCGCAAGGAGCATTTTCTTTCTGTCAAGTACATATGTATTCTTCTGTGCAAGATATTCCTCATGACTTGCAAAGCGTTCCTGCTGAATACGCGTCATATAGAGCACATCAAGGCTGCTGATAACTTCGTCAAGAGCATCAACTTCCTCATATGTACTGCCGTTAGCTGTGATTATATCCTTGATATATGCAGGCATTCTCAGCTCGGGTGTAGAGATGAAAATGAATTTGTTTCCCTCAAACATACTCAGCGCCTTGCAGAGAGAGTGTACCGTTCTGCCGTTGATAAGATCACCGCAAAGTCCGATTGTAAGTCCGCAGAGAGTGTTTTTTTCAATTTTAAGGGTGAGCAGGTCTGTAAGTGTCTGGGTGGGGTGGAGATGACCACCGTCACCTGCGTTTATAACGGGGCAGTCCGCGCTTATTGAAGCCGCCTTTGCCGCGCCTGCTATTGGGTGGCGCATTACGAGAATATCAGCGTAACTGCTGACAATTTTTGTGGTATCCTTTATAGTCTCGCCCTTTGCTACAGAGGAATTGGCAGGATTGTCAAATCCAATAATACGTCCTCCAAGACGAAGCATTGCCGTCTGGAAAGACATCTGTGTTCTTGTGGACGGCTCATAGAATAATGTTGCCATAATCTTTCCGTCGCATTCGTGGGCATATTCCTTTGGATTTTCCTTAATTTTCACACCAAGGTCAATAAGCTTTGTCCACCAGCTTACAGGGTAATCGCTTAAATCAATAAGATGCTGATATTCTGACTGCATAATTTTAAACCTCCGTTTATATGTATATCTTACAGAATTTTACTTCCGTTTATTACCATTTCGAATTTTAAGCCGAGAAATTCAGAAGCACGCTTGCACAGAATCATACGATTCATGAAAATTTCAAAATATTCCATTACAGAGGATATATTTGTATCTATCTGCAATTCAAGTATCAATGAACTTTTATCCTCGTTGAAGCTTACCTTTGACATTTCAACAGCATAATTAACTCTGTCATGGATATCAAAGGTTGTAAGCTCCGTATTTCTTACACGGCTGCGGCGCACATCTGATTTGTCACCGATAATCATTGCCGCGGAAATAGCGTCCAGAGGCTGTGCCGTTCCCTCGTCATGATTGCCTATTGCCGCAATTACAGAGCATATCTCACCTGCCGGCATACTTAAATTGTCAAGCAGGCGGAATGCCATAACCGCACCGCTTTGGGCGTGGTCGATTCTGTTTATTATATTGCCGATATCGTGCAGAATTGAAGCAATTTTAGCAAGCTCAATTGTACGCTCATCATAGCCGAGAGTTTCCAGTATCATTGCCGAGGTTGCCGCAACTCTCTCAACATGAGGGAATGAATGTTCCGTATACCCCATAGCTTCAAGAGTTTTGTCTGCACGTTGGATATACTCCATAATATCGGGATTCTGCTTGATATACTTATAAGTTACAAGACTTGCCATAATTACCTCCTTAGTGTCCGAAATAAACTTTATACCATACAAGGAATATGAAAACTGTCCATATTCTTCTGCTGTTGTCGGATTTGCCGTTTCTGTGGTCGTCAAGAAGCTTTATAAGCGGCTCTTTATTGAAAAATTGTGCCGCATTTTCGCTTTCAAATGCTTCGCGGACAATGTTGTAGTATTTGTCCTCTTTAAGCCATACTCTGATAGGCACAGGAAAGCCCAGCTTTTTCTTTGCAGCTGTTTTTGCTGTGCTGTCGGGAGTATCTTTTTTAGCCGCAAGCCGCATTGCATATTTTGTTATATATTTCGTGTCATCCGTTCTGTTCTTGTGTGTCACACGATATCTTGTAGGAATTTTCTCTGCAAGCGCCATAACCTCTTTATCAAGAAATGGCACACGAAGCTCCAGAGAATTCGCCATGCTCATTTTATCGGCTTTAAGGAGAATATCCCCTGCCATCCACAGATGGAGGTCAAGATACTGCATTTTTGTCACATCATCCTTGCCTTTGACACGGCTGTAATAGGGCTTTGTAAGTTCCATGGGATGCGGAGCGTCCGTTTTAATTTTAAGCAGATTTTTTCTCTCCTCGGGAGTGAAGATATAGGCATTGCCGATAAATCGTTCCTCCACGGTTTTGCCCTTGCGGACAAAGAAATTCACGCCGCGCTTTGCAGGAAGCTTTTCAGCAACTGTACCTATGCCCTTTCTCAGCGACATTGGAAGTTTATCGTAAAGCGTACCGTTTGGGTCGCTGTAGACGTTATATCCGCCAAAAATCTCATCTGCACCCTCTCCCGAAAGCACTACTTTCAGCCTCTCAGAAGCAATATTGCACACGAAATACAGCGCCACAGCAGAGGGGTCCGCAAGTGGTTCATCCATGTGATACTGTATCTTTTCAAGGCTTCCCCAGTACTCCTCGGGAGTAATAACCTTGCTTGTATTTTCCTTGCCGATAGCCTTGGAAAATTCCTTTGCCCAGCCGATTTCGTTGTATTTTTCATCACTGCCGAAGCCTACGGTAAAGGTCTTGTCAACCTCCGCAACAGCTGCCGCATAGCTTGAATCTACGCCGCTTGACAGGAATGAACCGACCTCAACATCGGCTATTTTGTGAGCTTCTACAGAGTTTTTGAATGTATCTGAAATCCGCTCTACCCAATTTTCAAGGGACGGCTTTTCATCAGCGTTGAAATTTACGTCCCAGTAACGCTTTATCTGCAATTTACCGTCCTTTAAGCGAAAATAATGGGCAGGCATAAGCTTATAGACATTCTTGAAAAATGTCTCTTTTGTGGGAGAATACTGAAATGTGAGGTAATTTTCAAGAGCCGTTGTGTTCAGCTCCTTTTTGAATTCGGGGTGAGCCAGAAAGCTTTTTATCTCTGAGCCGAACATAAAGGTTTTTCCCATTATTGCGTAATACATAGGCTTAATTCCGAAAAAGTCCCTTGCGCCGAAAAGCTCTTTTTTGTTCTTATCCCATATAACGAATGAGAACATTCCACGGAGCATATTCAGCAGTTTTTCGCCGAATTCCTCATATCCGTGTATGAGCACTTCTGTATCGGTATTTGTTTTGAATACATGACCTGCGGCAATAAGCTTTTCGCGGATTTCACGGTAATTGTAAATCTCGCCGTTGAAAACAATAACCATTGAGCCGTCCTCGTTGAAAATCGGCTGGTCGCCTGATGAAGTAACATCGATAATGCTCAATCGGCGATGACCGAGTGCGATATCGCTGTCAACATAGCGTCCCTCAGCGTCGGGACCTCTGTGACGAATTTTATTCATCATATCGACGATTACTTTGTTTGAGTTGTTTATCTTGTTAGTGAAACCTACAATTCCGCACATAGAAAATACCTCATATCAAATTTTATCATTATATATTATACTACATTTTATATAAATTTGCAACAGTATAAGAAAATTTTTATACTTCGTTAGCTTTTGATAACAAAAAGGTATTGACATTTCTGTGCTAACTGTGTATACTGTATATATACAGTAAAGAGAGGTGATACAGTGAACATCTTTATAGATAACAGAAGCGGCACTCCAATTTACGACCAGATTTACAAGCAAGTCAAAAATCTGATTATAAGCGGCGAAGTCAAGGAAAATGACCCACTGCCCTCAATCAGAGCCCTTGCTAAGGATTTGCGAATCAGCGTAGTCACCACGAAAAGAGCCTATGACGAGTTGGAACGTGAGGGATTTATCTATACACTTCCTGCAAAGGGTTGCTTTGTTGCCCCGAAAAATACGGAAATGCTCCGTGAGGAAAATCTGAAAAAAATCGAGGCGTTGATTGAGCAGATAAAACAGCTCGGAGCTTCCTGCAATCTGACTACAGATAATATAATTGAAATGATAAAATATAATGAATAGGAGATTTAATTATGAATGCTATTGAAATCACAAATTTAACCAAAAAATACAAGGGATTTACTCTTGACAATCTCTGTCTTAACTTGCCAAAGGGCTGTATTATGGGACTTATCGGCGAAAACGGTGCAGGCAAGAGCACAACTATAAAAATGCTTCTTGATATTGTACGTCCCGACGGCGGTGATATTAAGATTTTCGGTGAGAAACCCTCTGCTGTGCAGAAAAATGACATCGGCGTTGTTCTCGATGAAGTTGGAATTCCCGAAAGCTTTACTATAAAAGATATCAATGCTATAATGAAACACAGCTTTACCAACTGGAACGAAAAGACGTTTTACGACTATATGGACAGATTCAGACTGCCCGAAAAGAAAGCATTCAAGACCTTTTCAAAGGGTATGAAAATGAAAATGGGCATTGCAATCGCACTTTCTCACGATGCAAAGCTGCTCATTCTCGATGAGCCTACAAGCGGACTTGACCCTGTTGTACGTGATGAAATCGTGGAAATTCTCAACGATTTCACAAGAGATGAGAGCCATTCAATCCTCATTTCCTCACATATTGTAAGCGACCTTGAAAAAATCTGCGACTATATCGCTTTTCTCCACAACGGCAAGCTTATGCTTTGCGAGGAAAAAGACAGACTTTTAGAGCAGTTCTGCTTTATCAACACAACAGAGGATATGCTCAGAGAGCTTGACAAATCCGCTATTATCGGCAAAAAATCCAATAAATTCGGTGTTGAAGCTATCGTAGACAGGGAGAAAATCCCCCACTCATTCAACACACAACCAGTTACAATCGAAGAATTATTTATATTTATGGTTAAGGAGGCAAAGTAAATGAAAGGGTTATTATTAAAAGAACTTATTATGTTGAAAAAGGGTGCTGCTACTCTTCTTATATTTTTAGGTTGTTTTGGACTTATTGGTCCTTCTGGAAATCCTACTATGCTTTTGATGATACCTTTGTTTTCAGCTATCCTTTTATATGGTCATATCAATTATGACGAGCAGAGCAAGTGGCAGCAGTATTCCATTGCCTTGCCCTATGGACGAAAGATGATAGTTTCCGCAAAATATGCGGCTATGGCAATAGGTGCGGTTGTATCAACTGTATTGGTTGTACTCCTTTACGGTGTTACTGTAGCTATAGGAAAAGCTGAGTTTTCCTTGAAAGACCTTGTTGGTCATCTTGTATTATCCCTTGCAATAGGAATTGTATATCCATCCTTTTTCCTCCCTCTTGCTTACAAATTCAATTCTGAAAAAGGCAGAACTATAATGCTGTTTCTTAACGGTGCTTCCGGCGCTATTGCAGTGTTCCTCTTATCCGCAATTGACGGTACTGGCATACTTGCAAAATTATCCAACTACACCAATATTCTTCCTTATATCGCAATTGCCGCTGTACTTGTTCTTTTCGCCCTCTCATGGCTTATATCCGTAAAAATCTACGAGAAAAGGGATTTGTAAAATAAGGGGAAGTTAAAATGAAAGGTTTGTTGTTGAAAGAGTTTCTTTTGCTGAAAAAGAATCTTATCTGGTATGTTTTAGTTTTTCTTTTCTTTGGAATAATAGGGATTTTGGCACCGGGAGTATCAACTTTTATTCCAATGTTCATGTCAATAGCAATCTGTGGAAATATAAACGATGATGATAAAAGCAAATGGTCTCTGTATTCGCAAAGTCTGCCTTTGGAGCGTAAAATTCATGTTAAAGCACGATATAACGCCACTTTTATATTTTCTGCTATAGCAACAATTTTTACAGCGTTGATTTACGTGATTTCCACAATTGTAACTTCCAACCAGTTTGATATCAGGCAACTATTCACCCTGTGTGCGGTATCTGTGGGTATATCTCTTGTACCGATTTCAGTTTATATTCCATTTACTTATAAATTCAGTTCAGAGAATGGCAGAAATATACTCATAATAATATATTTCGGATTAATGTTCTTTGCGCCTACAACATTTCTGCTTGATTTTATTGACTGGAATCTCGGCGATCCACCTGCTGTTTCAACATCTTTAATTGCCATGGCTGTTATTATTGCAGTTTTCCTGCTTTCGTGGTTTATCTCCGTGAAAATTTATGAGAAAAAGGATATATAAGCATAAAAATGCACCTCAACGGGTGCATTTTTTCATTATAATGTTGCATATAAATTTGTTTCCCATGCGGGAATATAAAGCTGATGACGAATATACAGCTTATAATTTGGGTTGAGCATCTTTATAAGCAAGGGCAGCTCAAATATATCCTTGTTTCTGTGATAGAGGGATATCATAAGCTTCGGGGAATAGCGTGCTATTGTCTGTGCCGCGCCCCATATTGCCTCACGCTCAAAGCCCTCAACGTCCATTTTTATAATAGTAGCCGCCTTGCGTCCGAGTATGCTGTCAACGGAACGGGCTGAAATCAGATTTTCTGAATCAGCTGAGATTGCGGACTGTCTGCCTGCCTTTGCCGCAAACGGAAGTTCCGTATCAACGCACCATGCCGCTGAATTATAAGTATACACATACTTCATTCCGTCTACAAACTTCATAAGCTTCTTATAATTCTTCTTATCAGGTTCTACTGCATAGATACCTGTATATCTTCCGTGTGTAAATTCCAAAACTTCACGGATTGTATCGCCGTTGTATGCGCCTAAATCCACGTATGTCTCACCCATGTGAGGCTTTATGATATCACGGTATATCTCGGCTTTCGGAGTTGTAACAGCGTCAAGATATTTAATATCTCCGCTGATTTTGAAATTGATGATATTTGCATATACCTTGCGTGAGAAGTCGTCAGCAAGGCTGTCGTAAACCTCCTGAAGCTTTTCCGCATTCTGCACACAGTAATCATATGTGAACAGTCCGCCGCCTGTTACGGGAACATCGGGTACATAAAGGGTATGCTTTTCTGCGATTTCGTGGATTCTGTCAACTATTGACTGATAGCCTGCCGCAAATGCGAGGACTACTACGAAATCTTTTTCAAGTTCCTCCACCTCAGAAAGCTTCATTACTTTATAGCCCTCAAAGGAATGACCTCTTACAAAGTCATCACTGGCAAAAATGCCTTTAAGCTGAATACCGCACTTGCGGAATACAGCCATTATTTTCAGGGCACCGTCACCCATGCCGTATATATATATCGGTCTTTTTTCCGCTTTGAGCTTATCCCATGCGGTTTCTTTTTCTTTAATAAAGGAAATCATATACTACTCCGAAATTATTTTTTATCAGAAAAGGTCAGAATCTACCGAAACATCATCAGCAATATCACCGGGAATAACTCCGACCATATCACGTCCGCGGATTCCATATCTGTCACGCATATTGTTCATATGCTTGTCAATAAGATTTGAAACCTGACGTACAGCCTTGATGCTTTTTACTTCCTTTGTGGGAGTATCGGCATCTTTACTGTGTATCACAATTGTTCCGCAGCCGAATAATCTCTGGAAAAACGGACGCTGAACACTTTTATCAATAATCTTGTAAAGGTCAATTTCATCCTCTTCGACATTGAAAAGACCTGCACGGGTTATAAATTTTGTGGGTGTAAGGTAATATCTTGTAAATGAAAGGGGCAAACCAAAAAGTGTACGTTTTTTATCGGTCCATACGTAATTTATTTCTTCTTTAGCCATAACAATTCTCCTTTCGGCTTTGGAAATAACTTTCTTTATACTATTTTACCACAAAATCAGAAATAAGTCAACAGCTATTTAATTAAGAATTATGAATTAAGAATTAATTAAATAATTGGGCGAATAAATGTAAAAGACACAAAGGTTGGGATTCTAAAGGGCGAAGCCCTTTAGCAGAGTCCAGAGACGGAGTCTCTGGCAAGGTGTGGGACAGCGTCCCACATAGCGTTCAAGCGCTCTGCAAGGGGTTGCCCGAACGTGAGGCAGGATACTGTTTGAACGTGAGGGTATATCGCACTTGGATTTGACTGCGATTGAATTGAAAAGAGGGGACGCTCTGCAAGTGAGAGCGTCCCCTTATTTATAAACTAAGTTGACTATTTCTACAAACTGAATCGAGCAAAAAATATCCGCCCGAATTCAAATTCTTCATTCTTAATTCTGAATTATTCAACTGTTACGCTCTTTGCAAGATTTCTCGGCTTATCTACGTCATAGCCCTTTGCTACTGATACATAATATCCGAGAAGCTGGAGAGGTACAACAGAGAGACTTCCTGCGAAATGAGGATCTGTTTGAGGAATATACACTGTGAAATCGGCAAGGTCCTCCATGCTGTAATTTCCGTATGTTGTAAGTCCCATAAGTGATGCACCACGGCTCTTTACCTCGACCATATTGCTTACTGTCTTTTCGTAAAGGTCAGGCTGTGTAAGGATTCCAATTACAGGAATCTTATCTTCAATAAGGCTGATTGGTCCGTGTTTCAGCTCACCTGCAGCGTATGCCTCAGAATGAATATAGCTGATTTCCTTCATTTTAAGACTTCCCTCAAGACCGATTGCGTAGTCAATACCTCTGCCGATAAAGAATGCGTCCTTGCAGCCTGCAAGCTTGTTTGCATACCACTGGATTCTCTCCTTATCTTCGAGTATCTTCTCAATCTTTTCAGGAATTGTGTTCAGCTCAGCAAGAAGCTCGTCGTATACTGACTGCTCCATTTCACCTCTTGCAAGAGCAAATTGCATTGCAAGAAGATATCCAGCAATAAGCTGTGTGCTGTATGCCTTTGTTGTTGCAACTGAAATTTCAGGACCTGCAAGGGTATAAAATACGCTGTCAGCCTCTCTTGCGATAGATGAACCTACAACATTTACAATACCAAATGTCTTAACTCCTGCATCCTTAGACATTCTGAGGGCTGCAAGGCTGTCGGCAGTTTCACCTGACTGACTAATGATGATAACAAGGCTGTTCTTTTCAAGCTTCATCTTTCTGTAACGGAATTCGGAAGCAAGCTCAACTCTTACAGAAATTGAAGAAAATTCCTCAATAACGTACTGTACAGCCATACCTACATGGTATGCAGAACCGCAGGCTACAATATAAATCTGCTGAATATTCTGCATTTCCTCATCTGTAAGACCGTGCTCGCCAAAGTCGATTTTGCCGTCCTTTACAACAGAGTTGATAGTATCCTTAATAACCTTTGGCTGCTCGTGGATTTCCTTAAGCATAAAGTGCTCATAACCGCCCTTTTCAGCAGCCTCAGCATCCCATTTGATTTCAACGAGTTCCTTTTCGATTTCCTCACGGTCGATATTGTAGAACACTGCATTACCCTTTGTAAGCTTTGCAATTTCCATATTTCCGATGTAGTATACATTTCTTGTATACTTCAGAACTGCGGGAACGTCAGATGCTACGTATGTCTCACCGCCTGTGATACCGATAATCATGGGGCTGTCCTTACGTGCTGTGTAGATTTCACCCGGGAAATCGCTGAACATTACGCAGAGAGCATATGAACCTCTAATACGAATCATTGCCCTTGCAATAGAATCAACAGGGCCCTGACCGTACTTCTTGAAGTAGTAGTCAATAAGCTTTACTGCAACCTCTGTGTCAGTCTGAGAATTGAAAGTATAACCGCTTTTTGTGAGCTTTTCTCTCAGTTCCTGATAATTCTCAATAATACCATTATGTACAGCCACAACGTTATTATCATCACTTGAATGGGGATGAGCGTTAAGAGTTGAGGGCTCGCCGTGTGTAGCCCAGCGTGTATGACCAATACCACAGCTTCCGCTTACAGCTTCGCCGTCGTTTGTCATTTTCTTGAGAACCTCAAGCTTGCCCTTTGCCTTGATAACTGTTACATCCTCTGAGCCGTCGCGTACTGCAATACCTGCTGAGTCATAACCTCTGTACTCCAGTTTTGAAAGACCGTCAAGAAGAATAGGGGCAGCCTGGTGGTCGCCTGTAAATCCAACTATTCCGCACATAATAAACCTCCGTTTTTAGCCGACAAATCACAATGTCGGAAATTTAAGGCAATACCGCAGTTTAATGCAATATTCAGCCATTATATTATTACATATAATAATCACAATACTGATTAAAAATAATATACGTTAATATTATATCACAATAGCAAAAAAAATGCAAGCATTTTTTTGTCGCTTGCATTTTTTTACTATTTTAATTATTTCACGATATCCTCATCACCAAATGGATCACCGCAGTCAGCGCAGAACTTAGGCGGATTCTTAGGGTCAGCAGGCTCCCAGCCACACTTATCGCACTTATACAGAAGGGCACCAGCTGGCTTCGGACTTCCGCAGTTTGCACAGAATCTGCCCTTGTTTACAGAACCGCAGGAACAAGTCCAGCCAATTTCAGTAGGCTTTGGACTACCACAGTTTGCACAGAATTTACCTGTATTCTCGTTTCCGCAGGAACATCTCCATGAACCTGCAGAAGCAGGCTTTGCACTACCGCAGTCAGCACAGAATCTTCCTGTATTTGTTCTGCCACATGAGCAAGTCCAACCGCCAGCAGAAGCCGCAGACTGCTGTCCTGCCATATTATAAAGGCTCTGAGCGTTCATTCCGCCAATCTGCTGAGCCATATTCATGCCATACAGACCCATAGCTGCACCGCCTGAATTCTTTGCAGCGGCAACAATCGCATCGTTCTGAGCCTCAACAGCTTTTGCAGCTGCATTGAGCGGATTTGTATTCCATGCAATATCCTCATACTTCTTGATACGGTCCTCGTCCTCCTTAGAGATTGATACAGACCTGATAGCTACGCTTGCAACCTCGATACCACGATTTTCAACCCATTCTTTTCTGAAAATTTCTTTCATTGTGTTTGTAATCGCAAGGTTATTCTGAGGAAGCTGGTCGTATGTCAGAGTATCAGAAAGCTGTGAAAAGGCAGGCTGAAGCTGAGCCATAAACTCGCTGTGGAGCGTATTATCAAGCATATCTCTTGTAAATGCAGTTGAAACGTTTCCGCATACATTTGTATAAAAAAGTATAGGGTCAGAAATTCTGTAAGAATATATACCATTGCAGCGAAGTCCCACAGTAAAACTTCTTCCGATATCCTTATAATTCACTCTGAAAGGCACGGGAGTAGGTGTACCGAATTTATTATCAGTGATTTCCTTCATGTTGAAGTAATATATTCTCTGGTCATGAGCCGCGTCACCACCGAAAGAGATACGCTTGCCCATAATCTTGAAAGTTTCCTTGATGCTTGAAAAACCGCCGTCAAAGATACTGGGTTCAGTTGACATATCATATGTGTACTCACCTGCTTCAGCACAGATTTCCACAATCTGTCCCTGGTCAACAATAATCATGCACTGTCCCTCGTGTACTACGATAACACTTCCGTTAGTGATGATATTATCGTTTCCCTTTGTGTTGGAAGATTTCTTGCCTGTTTTTCTGACGCCTTTCATGCAGAGGACATCAGCAGGCATTGATTCACAGCAGAAATATTCCTTCCATGTATCTGCAAGAGTTGAACCCACACCTGTAAATACTGCTTTAATAAGTCCCATAATAAATACTCCTTTCGTTTCAACCTATGTTGAAAACCTATATCATTTACTGACAAAAGCCAGTATAACTATTATAACATATTTTTTATCATTTTGCAAGACCTGCACAAATCATTTTTCTGCAAGCCATTTTTCCCAGATTTCTGGGCAATATCCCACAGCCGATTTTTTTCCGCATCTCACAATAGGAGTTTTTATAAGCTGCTGATTTTCAAACAGCTTTTCCTCGCGGTCGCTTTCCATGAGATATTTCATCAACGTAAGAGTGTTTTTATCCTTAGCGTTTTCATTTATAAGATTGTCAATTCCGCCCACAGACTGCATTATAGAGGTGAATTCTCCCCTGCTCATGCCTTTTTCTTTCATGTCTATGAATTGAACCTTTATATTGCGTTCCTTGAAGTATCGCTCCGCTTTTTTTGTATCGAAGCACTTTTTTGTACCGAAAATTTGAATATTCATTACATTTCTCCTCCCTCAGCAGGTCGTCCCTCACGTTCTGTTTTTTCAAAGTTGATACTTATAAAGTCAAGCCCGTTTTGTGCAAAATAGAATCTCACAGCAGTGAAGTGGGAGAAGAATGGTATTTCTTTTGTAAACGAAACAGGCTTACCTCCGGTACCGTTCCATGTGAACATTGCATTTGCTGTTCCCATGGTGAAAATTGTAAGTGGTATTTGTGCAAGCTCACTTTGTTCTGATGACGCTGTAACTGTAACCTTGTACCAGCCGGGCTTGTTTACTGTCAGAGCAAAGCTGAAATTCTTACCCTTTTCGGATTTCACACCGTTCAGGTCAAGAGTGAAGTTTTCGTCAATTTCATAGAATACAACAGGCTCATCTGATGGCATATCGTCATCGGGACGGTTGATTATCTCAACGGTATCACATTCGCCGATAGACCGTCTGAAAGCATTTGTTCCGAGAATAAACGAAATTATATTCTTTGCATTGCGCTGTATTTCACAGCGTTTCAAATCGCCGCTTTTAAGGCTTTTCAGCGTATTGTCGTTATTCTTTGCGCCGTCAGGACATACCATATACAAGTCATTCTGAGCAATCGTCATTGCAGCAAAATCCTTTTTGTCGGGAGCGTTTCCACGTCGGTTGATATTTGCCCACCAATCCGTCATTGTTATACCGTCAAATCCCCATTCATCGCGGAGGATAATTGTATTGAGGTCATAATTTCCCGCAGTCCATACGCCGTTGAGCTTGCCATAGGTTGTCATAATACTGTCGGCTTTTCCCTGTTTAACGGCAATTTCAAAGCCTTTGAGATATATTTCGCGCAACGCCCTTTCAGAAGCAACCGTATCAACAAAATGGCGATTTGTCTCTTGGTTATTGCCGCAGAAGTGCTTTATAGTGCCTGTAACTCCGGATTTGTGAAGTCCGCGGAGTTCAGCCGCCGCAAGTATGCCCGTAAGATACGGGTCCTCAGAGAAATACTCGAAATTTCTGCCATTTAGCGGGTGACGATGTATATTCATACCTGGTCCGAGTAAACACTCGACCTTGTTGACCACCATTTCAAGTCCCATGTATTCAAAAAGATTTTCAACAAGTTCTTTATTGCGATTATAAACTTCAAGCATTTTTACATCGGGATTTTCAATTGTAAAATACATTAAATAACTAATTAGAGTTATAGATAATGAAGATAAAAATAATCCGCTGACCGATAGCGAGCTTATGGAGAAACTTCAAGAGCAAGGATTCACAATGGCACGTCGCACGGTTGCAAAGTACAGAGAATCGTTGCAGATACCCGTTGCGCGGCTGCGAAAAGAGTAATAATTTTTTTAAAAAACAAAAACCGACTGCGCAC
>CALGTV010000051.1 GCA_937902395.1 uncultured Ruminococcus sp. | reverse complement strand
CCTTGATAAATTTCCTTTCTGCTTTCGTCTTTTTGGCAAGGTATAATTGGTGGAGCAATAATAACGAAACCGCAACATTTAAAGTTCCTTATCTTGATGAAAATGGCTACAGATACCTTTATACAGCGGAAGAAGTCGCAGATAGTATAGATTCTAAATACACAATTCAATACGATATGGGACAAGTTCCAAAAACAAACTCAGGCAATATTGTAATTGTAAATTCGCTTAAAAAGGGAAAGCTGCAAATTGAAAAGAACTGGCTTACTGATAACCCCGACAGATATTCAAACCTTGAAGTAACAATTAAAATACTTGCTAACGGCGAGCCTTTGAATATCGCAACAGTAGTTAATCCTGTGGTGTTGAATTCATCAAATGATTGGACGTCCACTGAAATTGAACAGCGGAAATGGTTCTGCTGGACCTGTTAAGTACACTATAGAAGAAATAAGCGTTACAGGTGAAAATGTTAGCAACTTCACTTTGGCTGAAATTCCATATGAATTTACTTATAACAACACATGGAGTGCAATAAATGGTGGCGGTACAGTTGGCGATAATACGCTTAAACTCCGTGCAAACAATATTGAGGAGGGATACGAACTCCCAAGTACGGGCGGAATCGGTACAAAATGGTTTACCATTATTGGCGGTGGTATGTTCACTATTGCGTTTGTATATCTCATTTCCAAAAGACGACTCAGCAGAAAGGTTTTTGAAACATAATACTGCATAAAGGGCATCTCTAAAAACCCCCTTTTGAGAAAAAACAGCTATGCACGACATCTGCTGCGTCAACCTCCCTTGGAGTGCGAAAGCACGCCTTCGGAAGCTTTCCTTGCAGCTGCCGCACCTATCTGTTTTTTCTTTAATCAAACGAGTTTTTAGAGATGCCCTTTAATTATTTCATGTACTGACTGCTGATGCTTTTAACGAATCGGAGTGTTATGAGAATTCCCCACCCAACAACTGCGGCGGTAAGTACAACAGTTTCAATGAGAAAATTTTTTATTGTATTCATTAGGATGCCTCCTTTGTATTAAATTTTAGTCTGAAATAATGATGTGATTTTTGAGCGTTTTTATGTGAGGAAATAATATGTTATGGATTATAAATTAATCGCAATATTTAAAAAAATTAAAGAGAAAAAACACACAAAACGACTTGACAAAAGTTGAAAAAATATTATATAATAAATATATGGGATACCCCGAAAATTTAAAGTTGCTTACGTATACTATATAATAAGAGGAGGTGCGAAATGAACTCCGAAACTCATGAGATTATTTCCAGAGTTAATCTGGCAAAAACGGACAGCCGTGAAGCCGATAAGCTTATATCGGACTATATGCCCTTTATAAAGGCTGAAACGGCAAAGTTTCTTAATCGTTCTCCTGATCAGAGCGATGACGAACTGAGTATTGCTATGTTTGCTTTTTATGAGGCTATACGCAATTATTCAAAACTACGGGGCTCATTTCTGAAATTTGCGGAAATGCATATCAAAAACCGCCTCATAGATAATTATCGCAGAGAAAAAAGAAACAGAGGGAACATCTCTTTATATACATCGGACGATGAAAAAACAGAACTTATAGATTCTATCAGCGATACTCGTGATGACTACGACGAAATAGAAGCCCGTGAAGCCACGAAGCAGGAAATTGCTGAGCTTTCTGCTCAAATGGAAGATTTCGGCGTGTCCTTTACTGATATAGCTGATAATTCTCCGAAGCAGCAAAGAACCCTTGAAATATGCGGACGAGCTGTGCGATATGCCCGCAATTCTCCGAAGATACTGGAGGATTTTCTCCGTACTAAGAGAGTTCCGATTGCGGCTCTTGCGGAGGGTACAGGGGCTGAAAGAAAAACTCTTGAACGACACAGAAAATATCTCGTGGCTATGCTGCTTATATGCACAAATGGCTACGAGATTATGAGAGGACATATTATGCAGGTATTGAAAGGCGGTGAAAATAATTGAAATACATCGTTATGCAGTGCTGTAAGGGCTATGCAGTTCTTATGGACGAGGAATCAAAATTTGTATTTGCGGCAAATAAAGGTTATGAGGTCGGACAGACGGTTATAAATCCGATTATTATGACAGAGGAAAAAAATAACAGGAATATTAATGCTGTTATAAAGGTTTTATCAGCAGCTGCTGCCTGCGTTGCACTTGTTACCGGTATTGGATATTCTTATTATACTCAGAATCTGAAAACATACTCCGTTGTGACGATTACTTCTGATTCGGCTATAAGTATGGAGCTGAACAAAACAGGCAAGGTTATACGCCTTACAAGCGATACAGACTACGGCAAGGAAATTATTGAAAAAACTGATATAAAGGGTATGGATAAGCTGACTGCCGCCAATGAGATTTTGCAGACGGAAATTTCTGATGGGCATATTTCAAATGGTGATACCGTTGATGTTTACGTCTCCGGCAGTGATACCGCAAAAACAGAATCTCTGCGCACGGAGCTTGAAATCGAATTGCCTAAGCTTGATTTAAAAGTTAATATCCACGACGGTAAGGCTGGAAAACATGATAAGATTACAACTCCTGAAAAGGATAAGAAACTGCCGCAGCCTGAAAAGAATAAATCTGAGGATATCAAGGGTAATAATAAAAATGATGATAAACTGCCGGTGCCTCCTGTGACAACAGCTACAGTGTCTGTACATAAGGAGGAGCCTGTAAAGCCTGTGGTAAGTGAACCTGTAGTAAGTGAGCCGGTAGTTGTTCCTGTTCCTCCTGTAAAGGATGAAAAGGAAACTCCAAAGGATAACAGAAAACCTCAGGGAAATCCTGTTCCTGATGAAGTTGTTCCTCCTGTTGCTGAAACTCCTGTAATTGAGGGTGAGAAGCCTGTACCGCCGCAAACTCCTGACAGAAATGAAAAACCTGCAAAGCATGATAAGGAGAATATTGGTGATGAAAAGCCTGTTTTGCCACATCATAACAGGGAAGCTGGAGAGGAAAATGCAGAAGTTTCACTAAAGGAGCAGGTGCATAAAGAAACGCCGAAAACAGATATGGTGAAAAAAGAGGATATGAAAAACGGCGATATATAACATTAAAGGGAGCGTCAATTCGCTCCCTTTAGTATTATTCTTATTTATTCTATTCCCTTTGCAAGCTTTCTCTGAATGAAAACAGCATCAGCAGCCGTTACACCGTCAAATGAGCCTGAGCAATCGGCATTATATTCGCCCTCTAAAGAGAGACCGTATTTATCGGGATTTCCTAATGCCTGCAAAATAGCTGTAGAATCGGCGATTGTAAATTTGCCGTCGCAGTTTGCGTCGCCGTTGATTGCTTCTAATGCGTCAATTACTCCATAAACAGGTATTGTTGGAATATTATCATCGAAATGTTCTGCAAAGATAGATATTATTGGAACATTTTCGCCTATCTCATAAAGCAAATCTATTTGATTTTCAAAGGTGTTTTCGGTAGGTACAGCTGAAAAGTATTCAATAGCGTTAATTATATCTTCGCTAAGATTTGAAGCTTCTTCAAGTGTAAGCGGAATATAACCAAGCGTACTGCTGTCAATTCCAACATTGTAAAATACATTTTCTGCTATTTCTTCATAGTTTATATTTTGGATTTCCTTAGGCAGTTTATTTTTATTTATGATAATTCCCAATTCGCAATCTGTATTATTGTTTACGAAATAATCAATAACATCTTTATTTGTACTTAAATACTCATCTTCAATTTCTATTGAAGATAAGTGCTGTATATCAGAAGTGGAGTGGAACCACGATACAGGTGCTGTAAATTGTTCTTCACCACCGTTACTGATTTGTCCATACTCAATTTCGGCATGGATAATCAGGTCGTTTTCTTTTAATGCGTTCAGTATGCCTTTTATATCTGCCTGTATATTTCCAACTCGCGCTCCCTTAATCTGTACTCTCACAATCTGTCTGTCATCGCCAAATCTTACAGGGTCATAATACTGATTAAGGTTAATACGCTCGTTTTCTGCATAGTTTTCTTCTATGAAATTATGAATATCTTTTTCAACAATTCCGGGAGCCATTTCACAATAAAGAAATACATCATTGGAACCAATTGCACATCTATACATTGTAAAATTCCCGTCAGTATTGTTAATATATGTAAGATTATTTTTTAATCTTTCATCTGTTTTCATTGCGGTACACCAACAACGGAGATAAGTAAATTTTTCACTGCATTTTTTATAGTTTATAGATTTCATGTATTCATCAAGCTTTGATTCAAGTTCGTTTCTTACTACACTGTTTTGAGGTGCTTCATTTTCCGCAGAAGCTGTAAAAGAACTTAACATAGAAACCGAAAGAACGGAGGCGGTTAATGCTGTTAAAAATTTTTTTGCTTTTTTCATAGAGATTCCTCCTGTTTAAGAAATATATGGATTTGAACGATAAAACTTGAGTTTATCAGTGGTTATCGGGCAAGACCAGCCATAATTATTATTCAATTCTACTGCTTGATTACCTCCGACATGAATACCAATCATTGTTTTACAGCTATACGCTACACCGTCAAATGTGTAAGTTTCGTCAACATAAGCAGGTGCACCACTATCGCCGTTATATGTAATTGCATTATAGAATATTAAATTTGACGGATTTTTTTCCATATACATAATACTTCCCTCTGAAATATAACGAGGTCCAGTTAATGAACCCGAAGGAAGCCAGTTACATTGTTCTGGAAAACCTGATACTTTAATTCTTTTTGTTCCTGTTGTATCGTTTACAAAAGAATCAAGACCAAGACCTATTTCGAATTTGCCATAATCACTTAAATCATCTTCGAAGTATAATAAAGCATAATCATCTTGGTAATCATTTTCTTCTGTATCATGCTCTTCATACTTCATTCCATAATCCTTTTCAATATGGATATATCTTGGATAAAGTGTTTCTATAACTATATTTCCAGTATCAATTATCTGAATTGCTATGTCTCTAAAAAGACCTGTTTTAAAATTATATACGCAATGGGCTGCAGTAGCAACTATATTATCGCCTACAATTGTTCCTGTACCGATTAAAGCATGGTCGCCATTTGCATCTGCAAGTTCAGAAACAATTTTAACAATAGCTGTTTCGCCGTTGTCAACTGCCATAGATGTGGGTGGTTGAATTGATGCTGTAGCCGCTGTTTCTGTCTGTCCCGGTAGTGTTAATGTATATTCATCACAAATTTCAAAATTGTCTGGATTGGTACAATCGTGTTTCCAGTAAGTTGTACTATCAGAATTGCTAAGAGTTTCAATATTGCCAGCTAATAAATTTCCGAAATTCTGAACACTTACAGGAGTGCTTCTTGGACCATTCCAAGCGTAATCATATACAATGTTGCCGTCTACAATTGAAAATATCCCATTATTATTAACGTCAAGGTTTTCATAAGATGATGTTTTATAGCCATTCAATCGTGCAGTAATGTATGAATAATCCGCAAGCGTTACATTTCCGTCTTGATTAACATCATAATCGTGAAATGCTGCCGCAAAAAGCGGCACAGTTGAAAGTAAAGTTACAGCAGTTCCTACTGTACATACAGCAATTTTCTTAAATTTGTTCATAGTTTTTAAACTCCTTTCAAATAACTCTTTAGCTTTTAAATGTTAAAAATTGTTACTTCATCGGTCTCACCTTTCCTTAATTGGAATTACATACTTTCTTAATTACATTATAATACAAGCTGTATTAACTGTCAATAAAAATATTACACGAAATTACATACTGTTTTTTATGCAAAGTGTGCCTTATTTTTGCTTTCACATATTATACTCAATTCATATTCCCTGATTGGAAAATCAAAAACTTTTTCAAAAAATTTCAAAAAAATTTTTGAAATACCCCGTTTTTGAAAATCTGCTTTCGTAAACTATAAACATAAGGGTTGAACGACAGCCCGAATACGAAAAATATTTTTAAGGAGTGTTTATTATGAACCAGAAGAAAATCGTTGCCGCAATCACAGCTATTTCCATGTTTTCCATTGCTACAGGTGCTACAGCATTTGCCGCTAATCAGGCAAAGGAAGAAAAGGCTGAGGACAGCGTAGTTGTTGAGGAAACAACTGAGGAGACAACCGAAGAGGCTACAGAGGAGACAACAGACGAATCCGCTGAGGACGAAATCGTTGAGGACGAAAAGCCGGAAGATGCTGAAAAGCCTGCTAAGCCTGAGAAGCCCGTTCCTCCTGCTGAAATTGAGAAGCCTGAGGTTGAAGAGGATACTACAGAGGGCGAAGAGGGCGAGACTGAGGAAGAGGATTCCAAGGAGAAGCCCGAAAAACCCGTAAAGCCTGCTAAGAAAATCGGCAAGCATGAGATTGAAAAAATGATTATCAGCACTTTTGATTTCGAGGCTGCTGATTTCATCAGTGACGACGCTAAGGCTGCATGGTTTGAATTCTGCCTTGCAAATCTCACAGAGACAGAGGCTGAGGATTCTGCTAAGGCTGAAAAGCCTGCCAAGAAAGCAAAGAAAGCTGACAAGGCTGAGATTATCGCAATGATTAATGATACATTTGACCTTGAAGCTGCAAGCTTTATCAGCGACGAGACAAAGGCTGCATGGTTTGAGTTCTGCGTTAGCAACTTCACAAAGCCTGAGAAGCCCGAAAAGCCTGTTGTTGACGAGACACAGAAGCCTGTTCCTCCTGTAGTTGAGGAGGGTGAGAAGCCTGCACCTCCCGTTGTAGAAGAGGGCGAGAAGCCTGAGAAGCCCGTTCCTCCTGTAGTTGAGGACGATGCTGAGACAGAAGCTCCTGAGGTTGAGGATACAGAAATCGAGAAGCCTGCTAAGCCCGAAAAACCTGCTGCTCCCGTTGCTCCTGTAAAGCCTGACAAGGCTGAGAAGCCTGCTCACAAGGGCCCTCACGGTCATCACAAGGACGAAGTAGCTGAGGATGCTGAAACATCTGAGGATACTACTGACGAGGCTGTTTCTGAGGAAGTTGCTGAATAATTTCTATGCATACGTAAAGCGCTGCTCCGCAATCGTGGGGCAGTGCATTAATCCGCATCCGTCGCATATGCGGCGGTAATAACCCCTATACTATAAGCTCCCCTATTGCCCCCCATGCCGATTCTTTGTCGGTTTGGGGGATTTTTTTAGAGTATTCTGCAATCATTTATTATCTTCACCAATAATTTCATCGCAGTAAACCGCTATTTGTAAAAACTCCCGAAACGACAAAATTCCCATTGACAATATAGACAAAGCGTATTATAATAATATAGTAAACATTGACAAAATGTTAGTGCAACATAACACATGATATAAGGAGGTAAATTATGTCAGCACACAGCAAATCAAACGAGGAGATACTCAAAGAATATAACGTGAGTGTCGAACAGGGGTTATCAGATGCGGAGGTTACGGCAAACCGTGAGAAATACGGCGAAAACAAGCTCCGTGAAAAGAAGAAGAAAACTACTTTCCAGCGCTTTCTGGAGCAGTTTAAGGACGTTATGATTATTATTCTGCTTATTGCGGCAGTAATTTCTTTCGTCGTTGCCATTATCGAGGGGAATCCCAAGGAGTTCTTCGAGCCTGTACTTATCCTGCTTATCGTTGTTCTTAACGCTATCATGGGCGTTGTACAGGAGAGCAAGGCTGAAAAGGCTCTCGATGCTCTCCAGAATCTGTCAGCTCCCCATGCCCGTGTAATCAGAAACGGCGTTGAAAAGGTTATTGATGCGGCTGAACTCGTTCCCGGTGATGTTATCCACCTTGAAGCTGGTGATTTCGTTCCTGCCGATTCCAGACTTATCCACAGCGTAAGCCTTAAATCTGAGGAATCTGCCCTTACTGGTGAATCCGTTCCCAGCGAAAAGGATGCGGCTGCTCCCGTTGAGGAAAATGCTCCTATCGGCGACAGAACTAATATGGTATTCTCAGGCTGTTCCGTTACATATGGTACTGCTACAGCTGTTGTAACTTCCACAGGTATGAATACCGAAATGGGTAAAATTGCAAATCTTCTTGACAACGAGGGGGATTCCCAGACACCTCTCCAGCAGAAGCTTGCACAGCTTGGTAAATATCTCGGAATTATGGCTCTTGCCGCTTGTGCTATCATCTTCGTTGTTGGTATGCTCAACGGTATTCCTGCTCTTGAAATCTTCATGACAGCTATCTCCCTTGCGGTATCAGCTATCCCTGAGGGACTTCCTGCAATCGTTACAATCGTGCTTTCTATCGGCGTTCAGCGTATGGTTAAGAAAAACGCTCTTATCAGACGACTTCCCGCTGTTGAAACTCTCGGAAGCGCATCTGTTATCTGCTCCGATAAGACAGGTACTCTTACACAGAACAAAATGACAGTTGTCAAGGCATACATTGATAATGCTGACGATGTTGTTCTCGTTGACGAAAACTGCCCTGAGGATATCAAAAAGCTCCTTATGATTGGCGCGCTCTGCTGTGACGGCAGCGTATCTTTTGAAAACGGCGAGGAACAGCATATCGGCGACCCTACAGAAACTGCTATTGTTCTTGCGGCTCATAAAAATGGTATGCCAAAGGACGAAATCAATGCACAGCATAACCGTGTAGGCGAAATTCCTTTCGATTCCGACAGAAAGCTTATGACATCTATCAACAAGTTCGGTGACAAGAATATTGTTATCGTAAAGGGTGCTTTCGATATGATGGCTGAACGCTGTACAGGCGGAAATATCGCAAAGGCTAAGGAAATCACAGAGAAGATGAGCGCTGACGCTCTCCGTGTTCTCGCTATCGGATACAAGGAGATTGACACAATCCCTGCTGAACTTACATCTGAGGAAATCGAAAACGGACTTACTCTTGCAGGTCTTGTGGGTATGATTGACCCTCCTCGTCCAGAGGCAAGAGATGCTGTTGCAGTATGCCGTCAGGCAGGTATCCGTCCTGTTATGATTACAGGCGACCACGTTATAACTGCTGCCGCTATCGCTAAGGATTTAGGCATTCTTGTTGAGGGTGACAGAGCTATCACAGGTGCAGAGCTTGACGCTATGTCAGAGGAAGAACTCGACAAGCAGGTTGAATCCATAAGCGTATACGCGCGAGTTTCACCTGAGAATAAAATCCGTATCGTCAAGGCATGGCAGAAAAAAGACCAGGTTGTTTCCATGACCGGTGACGGTGTAAACGATGCTCCTGCGCTTAAAGCCGCTGATATCGGCTGTGCAATGGGTATCACAGGTACAGACGTTGCAAAGGGCGCATCTGATATGACTCTCACAGACGACAACTTTGCTACAATCGTTGACGCTGTAAGAGAGGGTAGAGGTATCTACGCAAACATCAAAAAGGTTGTTGGATTCCTCCTCGGTACAAACATCGGTGAAGTTATACTCGTATTCTTCGCAATGCTTCTCTGGCACAAGACACCTCTGCTTTCAATGCAGCTTCTTATGATTAATCTTGTAACCGATTCACTCCCTGCAATTGCGCTGGGTATGGAGGACGTTGACAAGGACATTATGACACGCAAGCCAAAGCCTAAGAATGAGGGACTTTTCGCAAACGGTTTCGGTGTGCGTATAATTTTACAGGGCTTTATGTTCGGTATTCTCTCACTTATCGCATTCAGAATCGGTCAGACACAGCTCGGTCTTGAAGCAGGTCAGACAATGACATTCTTCGTTCTTGCTATGTCACAGGTTCTCCAGTCCTTCAATATGAGAAGTGACCGTTCACTGTTTAAGACAGGTATCTTCACAAACAAAACTTTGAACAAGGCTGTACTGGCATCAGTTGCACTTGTTGCGCTTGTACTGTTCACACCTGTACGTACAATCTTCGGACTTACAACACTTCCTGCAACATACTATCTCATCTGTGTGGGACTGTTCTTTATACCAACTGTTATTATGGAGCTTTCAAAGGCTCTGGGACTTATCAAGCATCACGAACAGTAAAAATAATGCATAATTATTTTAAGAGGGCGGATAATATCTGTCCTCTTTTGTTATATATATAATCAAATAATTCAAGAAGTCCAAGAAGTCCGCTTTGCACACACATGTACCCTTGAACCTCTTGAACCTCTTGATTTAGCACGCTAAAGCAGAATTTCCTGCTTTATCTAAAAAAAGAAAATCAGCATATTATAATACATCAGCATTTATGCTGTAATATATATAAGGAATGATTTTCTATGAAATATATTTTACAAATGCCGTCGTATACCTACGCCCAGAAAGCTGTGAGGCTTCTTGTGGCTTTCGGCTTCAAGTGCGAGCTGAAACGACGGGAGGGGGAGTGCGGCTACGATTTGTATACCGACAAAAGCCCTGATATACCGCGGCTTCTCAATAAATACAAGATACCATACACCTTGCATGAGGAGGGATATTCTTGATTGTGAATTTTGACAATGCCGCCACTACATTTCCAAAGCCGATTTCAGTTAAAAGAGCAGTCGCAGAGGCTATGGAATCTCTGACAAGTCCCGGCAGAGGCGGTCATCCACTGGGGTTAAAAACCTCTGAGGCGGTATATTCCGCCCGTGAAACCGCCGCAGAATTCTTCGGCGCAGAGCCTGAAAACGTGGTATTTACCCAGAACTGCACCCACGCTCTAAATATGGCGATTCAGGGAATCATGAAAAAGGGCGGACATCTCATCATCAGCGGAATGGAGCATAACTCCGTAGCAAGACCAGCCGCAAAGCTTGCAGAATCGGGAAAAATAAGCCTTTCCATTGCGGAGGTATACCCCGAAAAAGAGCGCACCGTTGAAAGCTTCCGCCGCCTTATCCGCAGAGATACAAGGGCTATAGTATGCACCATAGCAAGTAACGTCACAGGTCAGATTATGCCTGTTGAAGAACTGGGAAAGCTCTGTAAATCGCAAAATATAGCCCTTATTGCCGACGGAGCGCAGGGCGTTGGCGTTATGGATATAAAGCTTTCGCAGGGGATTAATATTCTCTGCATCGCAGGGCACAAAGGCTTGTACGGCATAACTGGTACGGGTATGCTTATCAGCGACGGAAAATTCCCAATTGAACCGATTATGCAGGGCGGTACAGGCAGCGGCTCGCGGAATCTGGAACAGCCTGTATTGCTCCCCGAGGCACTGGAAAGCGGAACTGTAGGCGCTGTGGGGATTATGTCCATGAAAGCAGGTATGGAATTTATTAAAAAAGTAGGCATAAATAAAATTTTTGCCCATGAGAACAGAATATGCCGCCGATTTATAGCGGAGCTCTCAAAGAATCCGAAAGTGACGGTATATCGCGCGGAAAAGGCGGAGTATGTACCCATAGTATCCTTTAATATAGAGGGTATTGCTTCGGAATCAGCGGCGGCGGCTCTTGCAAAGGAGGGCTTTTG
>CALGTV010000050.1 GCA_937902395.1 uncultured Ruminococcus sp. | reverse complement strand
GCATTTTTTACCGAGAAGAACGTTTCCGCCGTATGCAGAGTTGATAGACCAGATTGTATTATCCTCAGGGAACTGAACGATGTATCTCTTTTCAGGGTCAACGTCAGCCTTAGAGTGGAGACATCTTACGAAGTCGTTGGAATCGCCGAGCTTATCGAAAGCAGCTTTACCCATTCTTGTCATGATGTTCATATTGAGAACAACATAGATAGAATCTGTAAGCTCAACACCAACCTTGGAAATAGATGAAGCAACAGGTCCCATAGAATAGGGAATAACGTACATTGTCTGTCCCTTCATTACGCCGTCGTACATAGGAGTAAGCTTAGCGTACATTTCCTGAGGGTCCATCCAGTTATTTGTAGGGCCGGCGCCCTCCTTTGTCTTTGTACAGATAAAAGTTCTGTCCTCAACACGAGCAACGTCATTCTCAGCTGTTCTGTGGTAGAGACATCCGGGAAGCTTCTCCTGATTGAGCCAGTACATCTTGTTAGGATCACCGTCTGGAAGTGAAGTAACCTCCTTTGTAAGTTCATCGAGCTGCTCCTGAGAACCGTCGATCCATACAACCTTATCAGGCTTGCAGAGAGCGACCATCTCATCAACCCACTTGAGTACATTTGCATTTGTAGTCAGTGACATTGTATTATACCTCCTATAATAAAAATCATTATTTTAAGTATGAGAATACGGCATCATCAAAACATACTCGTACCCTCATTTACTATTATATCTTATTTTTGTCAACCTGTCAATATCTTACAAAAGATTTTTAAATTACAACACGATTTTTTCAGATTCAATGTCATTTTGCACAATTTATGTCACTTTATGTTGTTTAAAAGATAGATTTTTTCAATTTATCTCCTTTTTATATTGAATCAAATGGTTAATTGTGGTATAATACTTGATACATAGGATTCAAAAAATATTCGGGAAAGCGAGGAACACACATTGAAAAAACCAATCATAACAATTGAACGCCAATACGGCAGCGGAGGAAGCGTTATCGGAAAGTTAGTTGCTGAAAAACTTGGTATTAACTGCTATAACAGACAAATCCTCGATATGACCGCAGAAAAATGCGGATTTGATAAGGAGCAGATTGAAAGCGCGGAGGAAACTGTACCCACAAGCTTTCTGTATTCACTGCTTATGACTGCAAATCCCACTCGTTCACTGGAGGACAGCCTCCCTCTTTCAGACAAGGTTTTCATTGCAGAAAGCCAGATTATCAATGAAATAGCAGACAAAGAAGAAAGCTTTGTTCTTGTAGGAAGATGCGGCAACTATATTCTTGAAGATAAAGGCTGTTTCAGCGTATTCATCTACGCACCTCAGGAAGCACGTATTAAACGCGCCGTAGAGGAATACGGCATAAAGGAAAGCAAGGCAGAAAACTACATGAAAAAGACGGACAAGCGCCGCGAGACTTTTTTCAATGTAAATACAGGCAAAAACTGGCTTGATAAAGAACTATACGCCCTGTGTCTCAACAGCGAAATGGGCGATGAGCTTTGCGCTGAATTAATTGTACAGGCTTATAAGGCATATAACAGCGATAAATAACACTTCAACCCCACGGAACCCCCGTGGGGCTTTTGTTTATATTACACAAATTTAGCGTATACTAACTGTTTATTCCTACGAAATTGAAATTTTTTTCGTCTTTTTCGCCCTTTAAATACACTGTAATGTAGAACGTTAAAAAACGTTACCGAAAAGGAGGAAATCACATGAAAAAATTAATTGCATTTTTAACATCCCTTATCGCCCTTTGCGGTGTGTCATGCAGTGAAAAAACAAAACCCGAAAACAAGACGGAAAGCAACGGAAACATTTCCGTTCCACAGGAAAATATAAGCGAAACAGTACAGCGTGATGAAAATTTCCGACAGACAATTTACGGCGAAAAAAGACTTAATCTGCCCTCGGATTTCTGGAATTTTCAGAATATGAAATACGTGGACGAACAAAACAGCTTTTATGTCATTTACAATGACATGGATTTCAACCTTAAACTGCGGATTTATACTGCTGATTTCACGGATTATACAGACAAAACGCTTATAGAAAACAATAGCGGCAAGCGATTCTTCTCAGCTGTTGACAGCGGCGGAAATATCACAGTTTTCACATCTGAAAAGAAGTCGCAGAAGGTTGCCGAAGATGCCGACGATTATTTCAGACATTCAGGTTATTCATACACTCTCTCCGAATTCGACAGCAATCAACAGGAGATTTTTTTCGTTGATGTTCCTGATATGGACTATCACTACAGCACAAAAGGCACAGAGCCTGTTTCACTGGAAAAATACACGGATAATTCATATCTTGTCACAACCAACAACGGATTGCTTATTCTTGAAAAAAACGGCACAATCATGGAAATTCCCGAAACTGAACTAATCACTCATTCCGGTGTCTATGCCAAGGGCAAAGCCGCAGTTGCCGACTATCAGACGCTGAAACTGATTGATGAAAACTACAGACTTTCTGCGGATATTTCGTTGAATAACGCCATAGCCGACGGAAATATAATCTCAGGCGATGAAGAATTTTTATTATACGTTCCCTGCGTTGACGGAATTTACGGACTTACCGAAAATAACGAAATTATTCCCATTGTGGACTACTCCGCTTCATATCTGCCCATAGGGGATATCAGCAAGGTCGAAAGGGGCAGGGACGGAGAATTCCTGATATATGGCTATGAAAAGGGAAAAAGCTTTATTTCAAGGATTTTCCCCCGCCCTGATGATTACTCCCATGACAGAGAAAAAATAACACTTGCATGCACTTTTAACAATGAGGATTATCTTGTTCTTGCCAACAGCTTCAACAAATATTCCAACCACTATTTTCTTGAAATAAAGGAATCTGCCGACTTTGACACAATAAAAATGGATATTCTCACAGGAAATTCTCCTGATATTATAAAATACAACGATGTCACAGTGATGAAAAACCTCGTAAATCTGGGTGGAATTACTGATATGTATTCACTTATGGAAGAATACGGCGGAGTAAAAAAAGCAGATATTCTTGACAATGTGGCAAACGCCCTTGAATATCAAGACAGCCTTTACGCCCTTAGTCCCACCTTTGAAATCAACTGTATCGTTGCAGATAAAAGCTTTATTGGGGAAGAATACACTTCTTGGACTTTTGACGAATTTCTTAACCTTTACGAAAGCCGTCCTGATGGAATGATGCTCAGTTATGACTATTATGCACGTTCCCCCGAAGATATTTTCAGACGCTTATGTTCGGGCTATTTTTCCGATAACCTCGCCGCGTGGATTGACGATAACGGTTGCCATTTTAATTCAGCAGAATTTGTGCGCTTTCTGGAATTCTGCCGTAATGCCGAAACGGCTTCTCCCGACGCTTCTGCCGCTGATGTGGCACTATCGCTAAAAAACAAGACAGGCATGATTGGATTTGCTGATTGTCTGCGAAATATAGGCGATTTCCGACTTCTAAACTCATATCAGCTGGGACTTGAGGGGCTGAGTTTCTTGTCATATCCCGATACCGAATCAGGTGGCACACTGGGATTTCAGGAATTTTACTCAATAACTGAAAATGCACCCTGCAAAGAGGGCGCATGGGAGTTTATTTCATACATTATGAGCGAGGAATATCAATCCTCTGCAAATGACGAATCAAGACTTTACACGCTGAAAACCGCCTTTGAAAAAAATCTGAAACTCAATACACTGAAAGAGGGAGAGGAAAATCCCACGGGTACTCTTGGATATAACGGCTTTGAAGTCCAGTACAAGCTGTATTTTACTGAGGAAGAAGCGGATATAATACGCAGTCTTGTAAGCCGATGTACCGCCCAGAGCTATAATAGTGAACATATTAAAAACATTTGCGACGAGGAATTCCTGCTTTACATCAATGGCGAATACACCGCCGAAGAATGTGCCGAAGCTATACAGAACAGAGTTTCAATAATGTTAAGCGAACAGAGCTAAAGGAGGAAATCACATGAAAAAATTAATTGCATTTTCAACCGCCCTTATCGCCCTTTGCGGTGTGTCATGCAGTGAGAAGCCAACAAGCAGCAATTCACGAGTTATCAACAAGGAGCAGGTGCAGATTGTGGACAATTCACGGATTTACAAGAAAACAGAGTTACCATCCCCCGACGAATTACAGGGAATAAGCAACATTTTCTACAGCGAAAAATCAGGAAATATCCACATATTCGGCACAGATTCAGAGGGAAATGAAAAAGTCTGCATAACCGACAGCGATTTTTCAATGTACAGTTATGCCGACCTCAAACTAAAAATGGATTACTCTAAAAATGAAAGCGTAGCTTTTGCGGTTTCAGAGGATAATATTTTTGCTGTAATTTCAACTGCCGTACAAGCGGAGGAAAACGAAGAAATTTCATTTACCTACAGACTAAAAACCTACGATAACAGCGGAAATGAGCTTTCCGTATCTGATTTTACAATTGACGACAGCTTGCTTTCGGAATGTCTTTACAATGGCATCAGAAGTATACGTTATGCAGGCGAAAACAGGCTGATTTTAGACATTGACAGCATTTTTCTTCTCATTGATACAGAGGGCAATGTAATTGGAACTCTTACCGAAGAAACAGCTAATGATTATATAGAATCCGCAAACGGCTATATTCGCCATTATGTCGAGAATAACGGCTATTACGGCATAAAATCGGACAAAACAACAGAAAAGCTGATTGATTTCACCGATTCGGGATTAAGCGGAATTAGCGCCATTTCACCAATAGCAAAGGGAGAATTCGCCTGTCTGTCCGAGGGGAAACTATACAAGCTTTCGGAGCGTGATATTGCAGAATATAGCCAAATGCAGACGATTACCCTTGCGGCAGCATCTAAAATTGACGAAATTCAGCCTATGATTGCGGATTTCAACGCAGAGAGCAATTTGTATCAGATTGATTTAAAAAATTACCTCGACGGCTATGAATACAGCGCTGAGGGAGTTGAAAACGCTGTGAACGACCTTGAAATGGACATTATATCGGGAAAGATACCCGATATGGTATACCTTGACACAAACGAAATTGAAAAGCTTTCCTCAAAGGGTGCATTTGCCGATTTATACGGATTTATGGACAGCGACAGCAAGTACAGCCGTGATGAGTTTCTGCCGAATTATCTTGAAGCCGCAGAGACAAACGGGCATATTTACTCCATTGCACCAACATTTATGATAAAAACAATTGCCGCCAAAACTAAGCATAGCGACATTCAAAACTGGAATTTTGAGGAATTTAAGAATGTTTATAATTCAAAATCCGCAGATATGACGCTTTTTGAAAGTGCCAACAACAGAATTGCTGTTTTCGGTTTCTTATCCGACGATTGCAACGATTTTGTTGATTACGGCACTCACACCTGTTCTTTTAATTCGCAAGATTTCATAAATATACTTGAATTTTCCGCAGAATTCCCAAGCGCTGAAGAATATTCATGGGAAACAACCTCATGCCGCAACGATACAGCTTTGATTTCCACGCTGTATATTAAATCTTTCAGGGATATAAACGTCCAAAACCAGAGCATTTTTGGAGATGATATTACTTTTGTGGGATTCCCCTCGGAAAACAGAAACGGTTCAGTTATGACACTTTCAAACCAGTTTGCAATAATGGAGGATTCTCCGGCAAAAGACGGCGCATGGAGCTTTATCCGCACATTTTTCAGAGATGACAGATATTACGGAAACATCAACGGTATTCCCGTAACAGAAAAGGGATTTGAAATCGCAATGGAAGAAGCTCTTGAACCGCCGTATTACATCGACGGTGAAAGCAATCAGAAAATTCCTATGAAAGAAACAGGATATAATTTTACAAATGGCACAGAGACAGAAATAGCCCCTATGACAGAGGCTGAACAAGCGAAATATGAAGCATTTGTCCGCAGTATCACAAGGGCAGTTTCAGGACATTACGATAACAGTATCAACAGCATTGTAAGCGAGGAAACATCACGCTATTTTGCAGGTGCTTGCTCCGCCGAGGAATGTGCCGAAGCTATACAGAACAGAGTTTCAATAATGTTAAGCGAACAGAGTTAAAAAAGGCGAAGAAACTATCTCCGCCCCAAATTCTTAATTCTTAATTCATAATTCTTAATTGAATTACGCATTATTTATGGTATTTCCCACCCTCCGCAATCTGAAACGCGCGGTAAATCTGCTCTAAAAGCATAACACGAGCAAGCTGATGCGGAAATGTCATTTTCGACATAGAAAGCTTTAGTGTGCCCATTTGCTTGATTTCATCATCAAGCCCGAAAGAACTGCCGATTATGAAAGTCACAGTACCCATACCATTCACACCTGCGGAGGTAATTTTCTCCGAAAGTTCGGGACTGCTGAGCTGTTTACCCTCTATGCACATAGGAACAATCATACCCTTTGCATATTTTTTTATAGCCGCCGCCTCTTTTTTCAGAGCCGCGGCAATTTCTTTTTCCGAGGGTTTGTCGCTTAAACGACACTCATCAAGCTCATGCAGTTCAAATGTGCAGTACCGTCCAAGCCGCTTTATGTATTCAGCGCAGGCTGAACGGAGATAATCCTCTTTAAGCTTGCCAATAACAATAAGATTAATATTCATACTAAAAAATCACAGCTCCTCCCGCTGATTCAACAGGTGCAACACCCATGAGATAATCACGTTTTCTCACAAAGTCCGACAGTACACGCTCCACTGTCTTATCAGCTATATCAGGGCGGTTATTGTCCTGACTAAGATGTCCGAGAATAATATGGGTTGTCCCCTGCCTGATAAGCTTAGCCGCCTGCATACCGCAGTTTTCGTTGGATAAATGACCGTATGGCGACAGTATGCGCTCTTTAAGATAAAGGGGATACGGACCGCGGCGAAGCATTTCCTCGTCATAATTGGATTCAAGAAGCACAAGACGGCAGCCATTCAGCGCCTCGTCAACCTCAGGAGTGATATGCCCTAAATCCGTACATACAGCGCATATTTTCCCGTCGGACGTTGTAATTCTGTAGCCGCAGCTTTGAATTGTATCGTGGGGAGTATTAAAATTAGTCAGCTCACAGTCACCGCAGGCAATTTTCTTGCCTGTCATATCAATAACAGGAGATGTAGGAGATATCTTATCATCATCGCACAGCTGCTGCAAGGTGCGTTTCTGCCCATACACCGGAATTGAAGTATGCTTTGTCAGCATTTTCAGACCGCTTACGTGATCGGAATGGCCGTGAGTGATAAACACACCTCTGATTGCGGAAAGGGGTATGCGGTTACAGTCAAGTGCGGCGTTAAGCCGTTTAAAGCTTACGCCGCAGTCGATAAGGATACCGCCTTGTTCCGTGCCGATAAAAGTCGAATTGCCCTTACTGGAGCTGAAAAGCGGATATATTCTTGCCATTAGCCTCTTGCAGGGATTCTTGTTGCTACTCTCATAGCAAAATCGTTGAAATTCTGTGTCTGGAGAATAACTCTGCCGGGACCGGTAAGACGAGTGAGGAAAAGGCCTTCGCCGCCAAAGAATATATTTCCAAGTCCCTTAACCATTTCAATATCATAGCTTACAGATGTTTCAAAAGCTACAACATTTCCTGTATCTACTTTCAGGACTTCACCGGGAGCAAGAATGCGGTCAACTCTGTCGCCGTCAACTTCAAGAAAAGCCATACCGCTGCCGAAAAGTCTCTGGAGAATAAAGCCCTCACCGCCGAAAAGACCGGCTGAAAGCTTCTTTGTGAAAGTAGCTTTTACATCAACGGATTGTTCTGCGCAAAGGAAAGCACCTTTCTGCACGATAAGCTCGCCTCTGGAAATATCCACAGGAACGATAGAACCCGGGCAGGTAGCACCGAAAGCGATTTTTGCCCCCTGAACCTGAGAAGTATAATTAGCCATAAACAGAGATTCCCCTGTAAACATTCTGCCGAGGCTTCTGCCGAGACCACCTCTTGCGTTTGTAGACATATTTATGCCGTTAGTCTGCCAAATCATTCCCCCCGACTGAGAGAATACAGATTCCCCTGCATTGAGTGTAAGTTCCACAGCAGGAACAGTTTCACCGATAAGCTGATAATTCATAATTTTGTTCCCTTTCATCATTAATATTTTTATACAAAGTGCGCTAAAAAAATTCAGCACACTTATACATATATTCTATCATTTTTCAGCTAATTCGTCAAGCGGAAATTTTTCAAATTTACGCAAATCTTTTGTAGGGGACAACACCCACGACATCCCATTGAAGCAACACCGCATAGAGCTTGCGGCGCCGTCATTGTTCGCAAAAAATTTACAATTTCACTCTTGACAAATAATTTTCATGTGAGTATAATGAAAATATCATAGTTTTAAATGCAATGAAGGGAAATAAAGCCTTTTTAGTTTTTCAGAGAGCCGCTGTTGGTGCGAATGCGGTAAACGACACAGGTTATAGCTCCTCCCTGAGCAGTCGGTTGAAACGGCAGTTGTACTGTCGGATTAGCTCCGAACGGGTTCTCCCGTTACAGAGATATGCGTTAGCGGACGCAGATGAGTGGGTGTAAAAGTATACACCAAGAAGAGTGGTACCACGGAATATAGAATTTCGTCTCTTCCATGCCGATTGTGCGTGGAGGAGATTTTTTATTTCTCCAAAACAGCATCGGCACTCCGCAAAGATTTTTATGGAGGAAAAGATTATGATGAACGTATCAAAGTACACAAGACAATTTTTCAAAGCTCCCGCAACATCAATGAAGTGGACGGAGAAAACCCACATTGAAAAAGCGCCCATATGGTGCAGTGTTGATTTACGCGACGGCAATCAGGCGCTTATCACACCTATGAATCTGGAAGAAAAGCTGGAATTTTTCAAACTTCTTGTAGATATCGGCTTCAAGGAAATCGAAATCGGCTTCCCTGCCGCATCCGAAACGGAATACGAATTCTGCCGCACACTTATCGAGCAGGATATGATACCCGACGACGTAGCAATACAGGTGCTTACCCAGTCCCGTGAGCATATCATTGAAAAAACATTCGAGGCACTCCGCGGCTGTAAGAATGCAATCGTGCATCTTTACAATTCCACCAGCGTGGCACAGCGCGAGCAGGTATTCCGCAAGTCAAAGGAAGAAATCATAAATATTGCGATTACAGGCGCAAAGCTCTGCAAAGAGTACCGCGAAAAATACGAGGGAAATTTCCGTTTCGAGTACTCCCCCGAAAGCTTCACAGGCACAGAGCCCGAATTTGCTCTGGAAATCTGCAACGCCGTACTTGATATATGGCAGCCCACCGCCGAGGATAAGGTAATTATAAATCTTCCTGTTACAGTGCAGGTTTCCATGCCTCACGTTTATGCAAATCAGGTTGAGTATATGTGCGAGAATATAAAATACCGCGAAAATGTGGTGATTTCCACACATCCCCACAACGACAGAGGCTGTGCCGTTGCAGATACTGAAATGGCACTCCTTGCAGGCGCAGACAGAGTTGAGGGAACACTTTTCGGAAACGGCGAGCGCACAGGTAACGTTGATATAATCACCCTTGCTATGAATATGTTTTCACAGGGCATTGACCCACAGCTTGATTTTTCCGATATTCCGTCAATCTGTGAGATTTACAGCCGTGTAACGAATATGAATATCCACGAGCGTTCACCCTATTCGGGAAAGCTTGTATTTGCGGCATTCAGCGGCTCACATCAGGACGCTATCGCCAAGGGTATGAAGTGGCGCGAGGAGGGACACACAGAGCATTGGACAGTCCCCTATCTTCCAATCGACCCCAAGGACGTGGGCAGAGAATATTCCGCAGATGTTATCCGCATCAACAGCCAGTCGGGCAAGGGCGGAATCGGCTATATTCTGGAAACACGTTTCGGCTATGATTTACCGAAGAAAATGCGCGAGGTTGTGGGATATATGGTCAAGAACGTCTCCGACCACAAGCACAAGGAACTTCTCCCCGACGAAGTATACGGCATATTCAAGGAAAGCTTTGTAGATATAACATCACCTCTTGACGTTACAGAAACTCATTATAAGCAGTGCAGCGGCGGCATTGAGGCTACCGTATCACTTCTATACAACGGCAAAAAAGCATCTGTAACAGATACAGGTAACGGACGACTTGACGCTGTAAGCAACGCAATACGCTCATATACAGGGCTTGAATTCAGCCTTAACAGCTATACCGAGCACGCGCTTGAAGTAGGCTCAGCGTCTAAGGCTGTATCATACGTTGAGATAATCGACGGAAAAGGCAAAAGCTTCTGGGGCACAGGAATAGACAACGATATTATCATATCGTCGATTAAAGCTCTTGTAAGTGCTGTAAATAATATGCTAAAATAAAAGCCTTTAGCTTTTAGCCGTTAGCCATTAGCTTTCGTGCAGTGGCGGATATAAAGGTGGGATTCTAAAGGGCGAAGCCCTTTAGGCGGAGAGCCTCCGCAGGCATCATGCAGGGTATAGGACAGCGCCCCTTAGGTTGAATTTTTCAACAATCTTTGGTAAACAATGCTCTATAAAAATTGCCGCTTTTACAAAATTTTTTCACAAAAAATCGTATCAGTTTTTAAGATATAAATAAACAAAATTACAAAATACAGAAAAATATATAACAGTAAATTCTGTAATATTTATACAGTTTTAGATGTTGATAATTATTGAAAAAGTAGAAAATAAAAATTATTTTTCAATAATCAACGTTTTTCCGTTGGAAAAAGCCCCGTTTTAGCCTATTAGTGAGAGGGGTTGTTGCTTCGGGACAAAAAAACCGAATCAGCTAAAGCACCGAAAAAATCAACTTTATTTCTTATACTAATATTGCTTTTCTCCCGTAAACGTGGTATAATGATATTGCTCCACCAAGCAAAATAGAAAATTCAAGAGTTAATTTGGGGAGCAATATAATAGGCTAAATATATATGCTCCACAAATTAAAATTCGGAGCAATGACAAAGGAATGATAATATGAGAATATCAGGTGCTAAAATAGTTGTTGAAACTCTGATAGAACAGGGAGTTGATACCGTTTTCGGATATCCGGGCGGTCAGGTGCTCAGCCTTTTCGACGAACTCTATCAGTGCAGCGACAGAATAAATCATATACTCACCGCACACGAACAGGGCGCATCCCATGCGGCAGACGGCTACGCAAGGGCAACAGGAAAAGTCGGCGTATGTATCGCCACATCAGGTCCGGGAGCAACAAACCTTGTAACAGGTATCGCCACGGCTCACCTTGATTCTATCCCAATGGTTGCAATTACAGGCAACGTCCCCACATCTATTATCGGCAGGGACAGCTTTCAGGAGGTTGACATCGTAGGCGTAACAATGCCTATAACCAAGCACAACTTCATCGTTAAAGATATCCGTGAACTTGCAGATACCCTCCGTTCCGCTTTCAAAATCGCAAAATCAGGCAGACCCGGACCCGTTCTTGTGGATATTCCAAAAGATGTACAGGTAGCACAGTGGGATTTTGAGCCAAAGAATGACCCTATCCGCCCATATCCTCTTAAATTTGCATCAGAGCTGAAATTAAAGCAGGCGGCAGAAATGATAAAGGCTTCAAAGCGTCCTTATATCTACTTTGGAGGCGGTATCATATCGGGAAAAGCCTCAGCGGAGGTTATAGAATTAGCTGAAAAAATCGATGCGCCAATCGGCTGTACTCTTATGGGACTTTCAGCAATTCCAAAGGACAACCCCCGTTTCCTCGGCATGAACGGCATGCACGGTCAGTTTGCGTCATCAATTGCTCTTGACGAAGCGGATTTGGTAATTGCTCTCGGCGCAAGATTCTCCGACAGAGCTACAGGCGACAAAAAGCGATTTAACAAGAATTTCAGCATAATCCATATTGATATAGATTCAGCTGAGTTGGACAAGAATATCACTTCAAATCTCACTGTTCAGGGAGATATAAAAGATTCTCTTTACAGACTTATCCCCATGCTTGAAAAGACGGAAAGAGCCGACTGGAACAGCCGCATTTCAGAGCTTAAACAGGAGGAAATCCGCCGCCTTGAAAGCGCATATGCTTCCAAAAAGGAATTTGAGAAAAAGTGCGGCGACTGCACAAAGCCATGCAGTATGACGGGAATTCCTGCTGAAAACCGCCTTGACCCCTACGCTATAATTGACATAATCAGCGAAAAGGCTGGAGATTCCGATATAATCGTAACCGACGTAGGACAGCATCAGATGTGGACTGCACAGCGTTACCCATTCAAAAAGCCAAGAACATTCCTCACAAGCGGAGGTCTGGGAACAATGGGTTACGGTATGGGCGCGGCTATCGGCGCGGCAACTACAGGCAAGCGTTCAATCCTTTTCACAGGTGACGGCAGTTTCGGCATGAATCTCAATGAAATGGCAACTGCGGCAGTTCAGAACAGCCCTCTTGTAATTGTTATTATGAACAACGGAGTTCTTGGCATGGTTCGTCAGTGGCAGACGCTGTTCTTCAACAAGCACTATTCAAATACAACTCTCAACCGCCCCACAGATTTTGTAAAGCTTGCTGAGGCATTCGGCATAAAGGCTGCAAGGGCATTTACCGCTGAGGAACTTGAAAAGGCTGCTGCTGAGGCATTCTCCGAAAATCGCCCATATCTCATTGACTGTGCTGTGGACTGCAACGAGTTTGTACTCCCCATGCTCCCCCCCGGCGGCTCAATTGACGATATTATCACGGAAATAAAGTGAGGTGCTAAGTATGCAGAATAATCAGTATGTTATCGGTGCGATTGTTTCAAATATAAGCGGTGTGCTCAGCCGTGTTTCTGGTATGTTCACACGCCGCGGCTTCAATATTGACTGCCTTACCGTAGGAGAGACGGAATCAGCTGAATTTTCGCGAATTACCGTTGTTTTCCACGGAGATGACGATATAAAGGAGCGTATTGTAAAACAGCTTGAAAAGCTTCACGATGTAAAGGAAGTGGAGGTACTTGACCCTCACGAAACAGTTATCCGTGAACTGCTTCTCATAAAGGTGCGTAATACTCCCCAAACAAGACAGGATATTATGACTGCCGTTGAGATTTTCCGTTCAAAAATCGTTGACTATTCACCAACGGCTCTTGTATGCGAGCTGACAGGTGAAACGTCAAAAATTAACGCATTTATCGACCTTATGAAGCCATACGGCATTATGGAAATGTGCCGCACAGGTATTGTTGCAATTGAAAGAGGCGATAACTGCCTTACGACTGAAAGATAATCAGGCGGATAATATCCTCACAAGCATGTCGAAAAACCGTAGTAACCCACAAGTATGGGATTCCAAAGGGCACTGCCCTTTGGCAGAGTCCAGAGACAGCGTCTCTGACAGGGCATGGGACAGAGTCCCATGCAGAGCAAAGCT
>CALGTV010000049.1 GCA_937902395.1 uncultured Ruminococcus sp. | reverse complement strand
AGAGGGGACGCTCTGTAAGAGAGAGCGTCCCTTTGAAGAAATCTTGTTGTAATTTTTTCTACACGCTTACACAGCTATCCCGCCCGTATAGAATAATTATTCGCTGATTTTTCTTGCCTCGATGTAGAAACGCTTATCGTCAGCGTGTCCCATGGAGAAAGTTTTTCTGGGAAGAGCGCCGTCCTTGATAACTGTGGGGAAAAGCTGGGATTTGTCCATATCAGGCAGAATGAAAGCGATTCCGCTGTGTTTTTCAGCAAGAGCCTTAACGTTTTCAATACCGTGGATATAGTCGATTTTTCCGCCATTTTCCTTGATATAACCGTCAAGATAATTCTGGAGAGAGCCAACGGAAAGATTTGAAGTTGTGTTGTGAATATAGAGCTTCTGCTCCTTGCCGCCGCAGACAACCTCAACCCACTGCTCAGCAGGAGTATCTGAAAGGGCAAGAGCCTCAGTAAGACCTGCAATGAGCTTATCGCAGTCAACATCGTATACAAGGCGGTAAATAGCCTCAAATTTAAGTGCGTCGCTGTGGAGATTTACAATTTCAGCAAGGGCATAACGTGCAGGATGATTTGACATATCCTTATCGGGATTAGCTTTTTTCAGCTGCTCATAGAATTCCTTTGCAGTAGCAAGAGAGTGATTTCCGTCGCCCATAGCGTAAAGGAGTACAGGTGAATCTGTGAGATTATACTTTTTGTTGAAAGTTTCGGAATCTCCAAGAGCCGCAAGAGCCTCGTTGATTTTGCCCTGTGCAGCCTCGTCAACAAGATATCCGCTGATGCTGCCGCCGTTCTGCATAAGCTTTGTATCATAAAGCTTTGTCATATCGTCCTTGTTTACAGCTTCGATAACAGTTTCATCGGGGTCATCAATGAGTATCATGATATGTGGGAGTTCCAGAGCCGCACCCTGACGTACTTTTATACGGGGAGGAATACGCTCAATAACGGTAGCCTCAGTAGCACGAACCTCAGAAGTGCTTCCCTTTGAGAAGTCGTATTCTTCAAGGTCGATAGTTCCGATAAGTCCCTTGCGGATAATGCCGTTGCTCTGTACGCGCTCAACGTAAATCATAGCGTTCTTGTATTCGGTGAAAATACCCTTTTCAAGATAGCTGTCCATAGCGCTGTGAATAGCGTCAATGCGCTGTTCTACGTCGTTTTCTTCCAGATAAAGTTCAGGAAGAATGAGATTGAGAGATGAGGAAGCGCCCTCTGTCTCTGCCTTTACCTTGTCCCAGTATTCAGGCTCGCTGGTGTACTGGTCGCAGGCGATAACTGCCCATTTTTCCATATCCACGGAAGAATTTGGGATAAGGATATTTCCGTTGTGAAATGCTGTCTGTTTCATATATAATTACTCCTTGTATAAATTTAAAGCTTGGTTAAGACGTGAAAGGGGAAGCCCTACCACATTGAAATAATCGCCGTTTATCTTCTCGATAAGCAGAGAGGCTTTTCCCTGTATACCGTAGCCGCCTGCCTTATCATATGGCTCGTCTGTTGAAATATATTCCTCGATTTCCTCGTCTGTAAGCTGACGGAAAGTAACATCGGTAATCTCAGTAAATGACGTCTTTCTGCCCTTTGAGATTATACAGCAGCCTGTAGCTACCTGATGATTGCGCCCCGATAGCATATTCATGAATTGACGGCATTCGTCTTTGTCCTTTGGCTTGCCGAGAATCTTATTGCCGCATATAACCGTTGTATCACAGCCGATAACGATATCGTCGGGGTATTTTTCAGCGGCGGCGGATGCCTTAATCTCCGCAAGATATTCAGAAGCTTTCAGCGGCTCTGTATCTTTCGGGAGAGTTTCATCGGCATCAATGGAAACAGCGGTGAAATCGGAAGTTATAACGCTCATAAGCTCCCGTCGTCTTGGGGAAGCGGAAGCAAGTATAATATTCATAAATCCCACTCCTATTCCAGAACTTCAAGCACCTTGTTTGCTTCAAGCAGTCGGAGGAACTCAAAACGTGCTTCATCTCTACATTCAGGCTTTATCATGTAGTACATGTAATGTTCAAGCAGGTTGAATGTTCCGAAAGTGCGCCCCTCGATTTTGAACTGCTCAAAGCCCATGGGTATGTACTTATTCCAGATTTCATCGGGGGTTATGTGATTTTTCAGCTTTATCACATCAAAAAGACTTCTGCCGGCGCAGTTACAGTCCACGAACTTCTGTATTTCAGGATGTTCGCGGAGGAGGCGTTCCTGATTGAATGGAACATCACGGTATTTTTTTACGTGATTCGCATAGGCTATCTGCTGTAAGCCGATTGCGTTGTAATGCTCTGAACGAATGGGGCAGTTTGGATTACAGCAGGCATTTACAAGAAGCTCACATTTCGCCTTGTCTGTGATTTTTTCAAGGGTATCAAAATCATGGTTCAGGTCGTAGTCAATTACAACTATATGATAATCCTTTTCAACCTCGCTGTAAAGCTGTTCGCCGTCGGTGATACGCTTACAGGTGGAACTGGTGATTTTATATTTTGGAAAATTCTTTCTTATATAATCCTCCAGCAAGGGAGATACTACAATAACCTCGTTCATGCCGTTATTTGCAAGGTTAAGCACCATATTGCAGAAATCGTCGCTGAGATGCTTTTTTTCAAGAACGGGATTTGTGAAAGTAAAACGCAGCGGAATGCCTCTGTCGTTGAAAGCCTTTATAACTCCCTTGACGAAATTTTTGTCGCTGATGCCTCCCTGAGTACGTCCGCCGTTCCAGAGAGACGGAGGAAATACGCCGTATACAGAAGCTATTTCAACGCCCTCACGGAAGTATTGGGGATACTGTGCAAGAAATTCGGCAAAAACAAGATTGAATTTGAAATGACCTGCAAAATCAGGCAGATGAAAACGTGCTTTCATATTCTATATCCTTTCTGAAAAGACTTACTGTAATATTATAACATAATATCACAGAAATGGCAATACCATATGATAAAAAAATCTGTGTAAAGTAAAGCGGCACCGCTTTTACACGGTACCGGCAGAGATTGTTGAAAAAACTGAATTTCGTTCCGAAATTGCGGGCGGATAATATCCGCCCCTACTACGCTGTAACATCTTAAACTTTTTATTTTATAATGATATTTTGTAGGGGGCGGCGCCTTCGACGTCCCGTCGATATATCGTTTAATTAACGGGACGTCGTGGGCGCCGTCCCCTACACGATTACATTTTTCGTCAAGTTTTAGTTGTTACAGCGTACTACGCATAATAACGTAAAATAGGTGAAGTTAAGATATTAACGATTAATTTTAAATTTGATTTTATTTATAATATTTGTATTTCTATTGAAAATGTCGTTTATATGTGGTATAATAATTCTATGCTTTGAATTTATTCAAGGGAATCTTAAAAAGACAGGAGCAGGATATGAGCAAAAATGAAACAAAGGGGATTTCAAATGAAACTCCGAAAATATTGAAAAATAAATTTTATCTTTATCTTACCGAATTCTTTTCGGGTATGTCGGTTATGGCTGTTGAGCTTGGAGCAAGCAGGCTACTTGCGCCCTATTTCAGTTCATCGCAGATTGTATGGACTATTATTATCGGTACGATTATGATTGCTATGGCTCTCGGTAATATCTACGGCGGAAAAAGTGCGGACAAAAATCCCAATCCCGATAAGCTTTATGCGAGAATTCTCGTTGCAGGAGTATGGATTGCGGCTATACCCTTTCTGGGAAAATTCGCTGTTCTGGGGATATCCGGACTTCTCGTCGTTACGGTAAATACAAATTTTCTCATATGGGCGGCGTTTATTACCTGTATGGTGGTGTTTGTTTATCCGCTGTTTCTCCTTGGAACAGTAACGCCCTCCCTTGTAAAATATACTGTTGACAGCCTTGACGATAACGGCAAAACAGTGGGTATGATGAACGCTTCAAACACTATAGGCAGCATTATCGGTACTTTTGTTCCCACGTTTATTTCAATTCCTGCGGTTGGAACGGCTGTGACTTTTCTGATTTTTTCGGGAATCCTTATTGCTCTCGGTCTGGTGTACTTTATCAGCTCGAAAAGAGGCAAGGGAAAGGTCATTGCAAGCGGACTTCTTTTCCTTATCTGCTGCGGACTTTCTCCCTCCCTTGGTTTTGCTTTCTGGGAAAAAGACCTTGCATACGAGGGCGAATCGGTTTACAACTATTTGCAGGTAAAGGATAATGAACGCCGTACTGCTCTTTCAACAAACGTGCTTTTCGGTGTTCAGTCGGTATATATGAAATCGGGTGAACTTACGGGAATGTACTACGATTACGCAATGGCGGCACCTCTTATGGCTGAAACCGATGATACTACGGATATACTTATTCTCGGAATGGGTACGGGCACTTACGCTAAACAGTGTATGGAATATTTCGACGGTGTTACGGCTGAGGGTGTTGAAATTGATGAGAAAATCGTGGAGCTTTCAAGAGAATATTTTGACCTCCCCGATGATGTTACTGTTACTGCCTACGACGGCAGGGCTTTTCTCAATGTTTGCGATAAAATGTACGATGTTATTATGGTTGACGCGTATCAGGATATTACAATTCCCTTTCAGATGTCCTCAAAGGAATTTTTTGCACAAGTCCGTGAGCATCTTGCAGAAAATGGCGTAATGGTTGTTAATATGAATATGCGCGCAAAGGATAACAACGGTATAAATAATTATCTTGCTGATACTATTGCTTCTGAATTTTCTGAGGTATTCACAGTTGATGTAAGTAATTCAACTAACCGTGAGCTGTTTGCTTCAAATGACCCGAAAATGATCGAGCGCTTTATGGAGAAATCCGCTGTTATTGAAAATGCCGATTTGTATTCGCTGATGAACGAAATAGGAGAGGAAATTGTTGAATACAAGGCAGGAGGTCTTATACTCACTGATGACAGAGCTCCTGTTGAGCTTCTTGGTATGAGTGTTATTGATGATATTATTCAGGAGGAGCTTGTATACTACAAGGAACGCTTCAAGGAGGACGGCATAGAGGGGCTTTTAGGTTAATTTTGTTTGTGTGAAGATATGAAAATACCGCCCGTGATTTCGGGCGGTATTAATATTTACTTTTTGATAATTTCTTTTCTCATCAGTATGAAATCGTATACGTCAATTATGCCGTCTTCATAAAGGTCAGCAGCTTTGCAATCTGACAGAATTGCTGTTTTTTTGCCCATAATTGCTTTCTGTACTGTAACTACATCCGCAATTGTGAATTCTCCATCGCCATTTGCGTCGCCGTTTGCGTCTGTCTTTGGCTTATCTGCTTTGCCTTCCACTGTTACTTCAAATGAATCTGTAGCTGTGCCGTAGTGAATATAAATTGTGTATGTGCCTGCCTTGGTGTTGTCAAATTTGGAATCATCAAGCGTTATCATTCCGTTTTCAAGATATGGCGCAAGGTCTGTTGGGAAAATATCGCCGTGAAGCAAGCCGTTGCCATAAGTGCCGTGTATTTTTGTGCCTGTTATATCCAGTTCCTCGCCGAGCTGATATACAGTTTTCGTGGGATAATCACAAATGAAGATGCTGTATGATTCAGTCAGATGCATAACTCTTAAATCAAATTCAACTGTTTCTCCGTCGTATGTGATGAATATGGGATATATGCCTTCTTGGGTATTGTCAAATTCAGAACTGTCAACTGTAATTGTACCGTTGTCGATTAATTCGTATATATCGTAATATTCAGTCTTTTCGTTTGTTTCTTTATCTTTAAGAAGTAAGGATATACCTGTAAGGTCAAGTTCCTCACCGATTTTGTGAATTGTATTTATGGGTTCGCTTGTAAGCGCGATTTTATCCTGCTCTTTTACTTCTTTTACTCTTACTCTTACAGATTCTGTTACATTGCCGTATGTAATGTAAATATTGTAAAAACCTGCCTTGGTGTTGTCAAATTCGGAATCGTCGATAACTATTGTTCCGTTTTCGATAAGCTCGCTGAGTGGTATTTCGTAGGTGTCAAAATAATTGCCGTCCCATATTTCAGCGGAAGCATCGGGCTGGTGCAGGCAGGCTAATTCAAGTCCTGTCAAATCCAGTTCTTCACCTGTATAATATACCGTTTTTTCAGGCTGTGCTTCAATTGATAGTTCGTATCTGTCAGTGTCATTAATCTGAGGCAATGTTGTATATTCGCCGCTGATATATGAAACATTATCAGTTTCAGGTGCTTTAATTACAGAATTAAAACCTGCTGAGCTGTCAGCAGAAGCGGCAAATGTTCCTGCATTGGCAGCAATCAGAGCGCTTGTCAGTGCGGCAAGTGTTCTTAACTTTTTGTTTGACATAATTAATCCCTCCATAAATGTTTTTTTATTTTTTATATGAGGTATATATATACCTTTGATGTTATTATAACATTTATTTATATAGCTGTCAAGTAATTGTATGGAATTGTTATGAAAATTATCTTGTTTTTTGTGAATTTTATTATGTAGATAAATCTGGAATTTTAAAATCATCTGCCGCATATAATGAAACGAAGTAATAACAGGAGGTGCTTTATGGATTTAAAGGATATTGAAGCATATAAAAAAGAAATGCTCAAGCTTTATAATAAAGGAAAACCTGCGGTGCAGGCTGAAAAATATGCCGGAATTACCGAAGCAGAAGAAAAAATGGCTGCGGAATTTACCGCCGCAAAAGAAAACAACGTTCCTGCGGCATATCAACTGAAAAATTCCGCAAGCTACAGCGAAATTACCGAAGCAGAAGAATTAATGGCTGTGGAATTTACCGCCGCAAAAGAAAACAACGTTCCTGCTGAATATCAACTGAAAAATTCCGCAAGCTACAGCGAAATTTCCGAAGCTGAGGAAAAAATGGCTGTGGAATTTACTGCCGAAAAGGAAAACATTGTTCCTGCTGAATATCAGCAGAGAGGACAGAGCAAATCTGAAAATAATGAGGAATATGATGATAAAGACTACGCAGACGCGGAACATGATTCCGCATACTATCCCTATACCGCTGATGAGGAAGATGCCGAACTGGATAGAATCATCAACAGCACTCAACTGCCCGAATTTGAACTGTCCATTGAACCGCAGACAGTATCTGAGGCAGGACTGGGCGATTCGACTGGCTTTATACTCGTTAATGTGCGAACAGGACGGGATGCAATGCCTGTAGTTGGGGCTTCTGTAGTCGTTACCGCTGTAAACAACGGGAGCAGGCTTCTTGCCGCCGCCGGAATTACCGATATAAGCGGTACTGTTCTGAGATTCGAAGTGCCTGCTCCTGATAAATCTTATTCCCAGACTCCTGATACTGATGTACGCCCTTACAGCCTTTTTGATATAAGCGTCAGAGCCAAGGGCTTTTTCAATGCCAGAAGTATTGATGTGCCTGTATTTTCGGGGATTACCTCTGTGCAGAATTTCAATATGGTTCCTCTTCCCATTGCCGCTGACAGCGATGAGGATACGCTCACTTACTTCAATCAGGAACCGTTTTAGGAGGGATTTTTATGCTGACAGGAATACCATATATACCGCAGACTATTACTGTTCATCTCGGTGCGCCGGATTCTCCTGCCCCTAATGTTACTGTGGATTTTCCCTCGTACATAAAAAATGTGGCTTCAAGTGAGATTTTTCCGACGTGGAGCAATTCTGCTCTCCGTGCAAATATTTATGCTATCGTAAGCTTTGCACTCAACCGCATTTATACGGAATGGTACAGGTCGAGAGGCTATGATTTCGATATTACGTCGTCAACTCAGTACGACCAGAAGTTTATTAATAACAGGGAATATTTCCAGAATATCGGCTATATTGTCGATGAGCTGTTTAATGACTACGTTCAGCGGCAGGGGGCTGTTGAACCTTTGTTCACCTCTTTCTGCAACGGTACGACTTCTACCTGCGACGGCTTGTCTCAGTGGGGAACTGTTGACCTTGCAAATAATGGTTTTACGCCCTACGAGATACTGCAATACTACTATGGAGATGATATCAATATTGTGAAAGATGCACCTGTTCAGTCGGCAATGCCCTCATATCCCGGTATACCGCTGAGATTCGGTTCTGCAAGCAATGATGTGAAATCTTTACAGGTTTTTCTTAACAGAATTTCACGAAATTACCCTGCGATTCCGAAAATACCCGAGATTAACGGCATTTTTGACGCTTCAACTGAGGCTGCTGTCAGGGTTTTTCAGGCGGTTTTTGACCTTGCTGTTACGGGAGTTGTTGATGAGGCAAGCTGGTACAGGATTCTCTACATCTATACAAGTGTAAAACGGCTTGCAGAGCTGGATTCCGAGGGTGTGCGCTGGGATGAGGTTTCTCCGCAGTTTGACGAAAATGTGACTATCGGTTCTGAGGGAAATGTTGTGCGGAATTTACAGTATTATCTTACTGTTATCGGCGCTTACTACGAGGCGGTTCAGCCTGTGGAAATTACGGGATATTTCGGGGAAGAAACTGAAAATTCCCTTAAATCTTTTCAACGGGTTTTCGGTATTCCCGAAACAGGCAGGCTTGACAGGGCTACGAAAAATGACCTGTATCGTGCTTATATGGGCATTGTTGAGGCGGTGCGCCCTGAATATGTCTCCGTTGCTCTTTATCCCGGAACTGTTCTCCGCGAAGGTGCAAGAGGGGATTCTGTGCGTATCATTCAGGAGTATCTTACTTATATTAATCAGACCTATCCCAATATCCCTGCGGTGAGCAATACAGGCTATTTCGGACCGATTACAAGGCAGGCTGTTACGGAATTTCAGCGACAGTTCGGCTTGAATCCAAATGGTATCATTGGCGGTGCTACATGGGACGCTATTGCAGGAGTATATTCCGACCTGCGCTTCGGTTTCGATAAACGCCCTTATCAGAACCCCGGCTATACAATTACAGGAGGTTGAGCCATGCCATATACACAACAGCAAAAAACGGAGCATATAAAAGAATTGCAGCGATATCTCCACGGTATCGATATGAGCCGCGGCAATCAGCCACGGGTTATTCCTGACGGTGTTTATGGCGCTAATACTATTTCCGCTGTAAGTGAGTTTCAGCGAGAACACGGGCTTTCAGTGACAGGTGAGACTGATACTGAAACATGGGATTCCATTGTCAGAGAATACCTTGCGGCTATGGGGGAGCAGCCTCAGCCTCTTTCGGTTTTTCCCTCTGCGGATTATATCTGCCAGGTTGGCTGCGGCGGTATTATTGTGTGGGTGATTCAATCTATGCTTGCGGAGCTTGCCAGAAGATTTGATAATTTGAAATCTGTTGAGATAAACGGGGACTACACTGCGGAAACTGTAGGGGCGGTCATGGCTTTTCAGCAGATTTGCGGCGTTGATGCTACAGGCAAGGTTGACAGCGCTACATGGAATCTTCTTGCTGCATGCGTTGAGCATAGGATACAATGATTAAATCTTATAAAAATATTGTGCTGCTATTGCTTTTTGTTTGAAAAAATGATATAATATTATGGCAGGATTTTTAGTCCTGCTATATGTCCCAATAGCTCAGTAGGATAGAGCGACTGCCTCCTAAGCAGTAGGTCGGGGGTTCGACTCCCTTTTGGGACGCTATTTTTCTCCCTGTTGTAATGGCAGGGAGATTATTTTGAAATGGTGTTAGAAAATGCTAACATCAAAAACCGTTTTATGCCTTGACCTTTTTGTCGAAATGGTGTAAAATATAATATGGTAATTTTATAGCTCACTTCTGTGAGCATTTTATGGAGGTATAAAACAATGGCAAAGAATTTTATTGTTGAAACATCTGCAAGACACATTCACGTAACTCAGGAGCATCTTGAAATCCTTTTCGGTAAGGGTCATGAGCTTACAAAGAAAAAGGACCTTTCTCAGCCCGGTCAGTTCGCTTGCGAGGAGAGAGTTACTATCGTAGGCCCTAAGAAAGAGCTTGCCGGTGTATCTATTCTCGGACCTGTTCGTCCTGAGACACAGGTTGAGCTTTCCGCTACTGACGCTCGTTCTATCGGTATTGCTGCTCCTATCAGAGAGTCTGCTGATATCGCCGGTTCAGGTGCTTGCAAGGTTGTTGGTCCCTGCGGTGAAGTTGAAATCAGCGAGGGTGTAATCGTTGCAAAGCGTCATATCCACCTTACTCCTGCTGACGCTGAGGAGCTTGGCGTTGTTGACAAGCAGATTGTTTGGGTTAAGGTTTCCACACCTGAGAGAAGCGCTATCCTTGGCGATGTTGTTTGCCGTGTATCACCCAGCTATGCAAGAGCTATGCATATCGATACTGATGAATCCAATGCTATCGGTGCAGGTCGTGAGCTCTACGGCGAAATTGCTGTTATTGACTAATTTTTTCTTAAATTGCGGCAGGTGCAAGTCTGCGTCCTATAAAATTGTTTTTCTGATTTGGTGGAGAGAAAATGCAGATACGATATTCTAAACAAACGGAACAGAATCTTATTGCTGAAATGATAAAACGTATTGTGTTGGCTTGGGATCCTGATTTTACTAAGGTTACACCTGAAGAAAAAAAGATATTGGATAAAGCTGATGAAGAATTAAAAAATGGTGAATATTACTCTCATGATGAAGTGTGGGCTGATATATAACTGTTTTTGAATTAGAAACAAATGGGCGGTCGATCGACCGCCCATGTTTTTTATTCGCTGTAATTTTCACGCAGGAATTTAATTTCCTTTGCATAACCCTCAATATCATTTGGGGTTTCCAGTATAAATGGCAGATTTTTCAGCTTCGGGTGATTTATAACGCGGATAAGTGCATCTGCGCCTATCTGTCCCTCGCCGATTTTTGCATGTCTATCCTTGTGACTTCCCATTGGATTCATGCTATCGTTGAGATGTATTGCTTTCAATCTGTCAAGTCCTATGATTTTGTCAAATTCTTCAAGAACTCCGTCAAGATTGTTTACAATATCATATCCGCCGTCCCATACGTGACAGGTGTCAAGGCAGACGCCAAGCTTATGTTTGAGCTCTACACCGTCGATTATTGCTCTGAGCTCATCAAAAGTACGTCCCATTTCAGAGCCCTTTCCTGCCATAGTTTCAAGCAGAACTGTGGTGGTTTGTTCTTCTGTCAGACATTCGTTGAGCTGTTCTGTAATGAGCTTTATTCCAATTTCAACGCCCTGCTTTACGTGTGAGCCCGGGTGGAAATTGTAATAATTGTTTGGTGTAGCTTCCATACGAATAAGGTCATCTGCCATTGCCTCTCTGGCAAAACGTCTGATATTTTCATCAGCGGCGCAGGCATTCATGGTATATGGTGCATGAGCCACAAGCTTGCCAAAACTGTTCTCGCTGAGAATATCCTGCAATGCTTTTGCATCTGCCTCGTTAATGGTCTTTGCTGAGCCGCCGCGGGGATTCCTTGTGAAAAATGCAAAGGTATTTGCGTCTATTTCAAGTGCCTGTTCGCCCATTGCCTTATAGCCCTTGGAATAGGAAAGGTGACATCCGATATATAACATAGCTGTTACCTTATTCGATTGTTACCTTTTTCATAATCTGGGGAGCAAGGGGGCAGTCAGCATAATTTGTAGCCTGCGCTGCTATCTCGTCTACTACTTCCATACCCTCGATTACTTTGCCGAATGCGGCATACTGACCGTCAAGATATGCTGCGTCAGCGTGCATGATAAAGAACTGTGAACCTGCGGAATCGGGGTTCTGTGCGCGTGCCATTGAGAGTACGCCTCTTGTATGCTTGAGGTCGTTCTGTACGCCGTTTGCTGCAAATTCGCCCTTGATATGCCAGCCGGGACCGCCTGTGCCTGTACCGTTTGGACAGCCGCCCTGTATCATGAAGCCGGGGATTACACGGTGGAATGTAAGACCGTCATAAAAGCCCTCGCTTACAAGACGCTCAAAATTTTTGCATGAAATAGGTGCGATATCGGGATAAAGCTCCAGTTTAATCTTCTTGCCGTTTTCCATTTCAATTACTATCATTTGTTTTACCTCCGTTTATTCAATTACAATTACGAAATCGGGCGGAACTGTTGGCTTTTCGGTTCCCTCCGAATCGTATTCTTTATGATCATATCCGCTGAATCCTGGTGGAATCGGTATTACATCCTCATCTCCGTCTTCGGTGTTTTCTTCGGATTGCTCATCGTCAGTTTCTTCGTCTGAAACTTCTGCATTTTCTTCTGATTCTGCATCATCTTCTGAATCGTTTTCAGACTGTGTTTCTTCTTCGTTTTCCTCTGTTGGCGGTTCTATGATATTCCCGTCTTCATCGGTATAAATCTCGGTAGGCGGTTCAATGGGATTTCCATTTTCATCCGTTGGCATTTCAACTTCCTCCGCAGGCGGTTCAGTAACCCTGACAGGTCTGCCGAACATATCAAGTACCAGTTCGCCCTTTGAATTTTCTGATTCTTCGTGGCTTGCTGTCGGATAAATTATGCCGAATCCGTCGTTATTTTCTGTAGTGTTTTCATATCCCACAGAATCGGAAGTATCTTTACCTTTTTTCTTGCTTGATTCGGGAACTGCCATACAGCTTTTTCCAAGAAGCAGAATGACGATAAAGGCTATAATTCCGCAGCCCCATGATATCATTCTTTCTTTGTACATAATTTCACCGCCTTACTAATACAAAGTGACACCGTATAAATCGGCATTATAAATATTATAACTTACATTGGTGGTTTTGTCAAGCTGTTTTTTGTTATATTTGTCAAAAGTATATTGACAAATCAGTAGGGTCGGGATATAATAAATATATGGGCTGAAAAGCTTAAAATTTAAAATGAGAAGGTGTTAATTTATGAATTATTTAAAGAAATCTGCTGTCTGCATTGCGGCGTTGCTGCTGGCGGCAAACAGTTTCGGTGTTATGCCTTATAATCCCATTGAATTGCCTGCGATAACTGCTAATGCGGCTGATGCTGTTGCTTCCGGCGAATGTGGTGTTGAGGGAGATAATGTCACATGGAAACTTGACAGCGAGGGTACGCTCACTATCAGCGGTGAGGGTGCAATGCCTGACCATTGGTGGCGAGCTGAGCAGACACCGTGGTATACACAGAACACATTCTCTAAGGTGGTAATCGAGGAGGGGGTTACTGATATTGGAAATTTTGCATTTGCAGAATGTAAAAATTTAAGTTCTGTAACAATTCCTGCAAGTGTTAAGAGTGTAGGCGGCGGAGCATTTTATTTATGTGAAAATCTGTCTGAAATCACTCTGCCTGAGGGAATTGAAAGCATTCCTAATAATACCTTTAAGGGCTGCAAATCACTCAAATCAATTGTTCTTCCCGATAGTATTATAGCAATAGGTTATTCAGCATTCGAGGATTGCACAAAGCTTGAAGAAATGGCAATTCCCGAAAGCGTAAATATTTTTGCAGGAAGTGCGTTTAATAATTCATTGTGGCTGCAAAAGCAGGCAGAAAAGAATCCCATTGTTATAGTTAACAACATTCTGATCAGCGGAAAAACCTGCGAGGGTAAGGTTGTAATTCCCGATACTGTTACAAGTATAAATGAGGAGGCTTTTTCTGAAAATACAGATATGACAGAAATAGTTATCCCTGACAATGTTAAAAGTATAGGAGATCACGCTTTCTATTCCTGCGGCAGTCTGGAAACAATAACATTGCCTGATACAGATATTAAAATAGGCAATTTTGTATTCAACGGCTGTGATAAGCTTGTTTCTGTCAGTCTGCCTGATAGTATAACAGCACTTCCCACAGGTATGTTCGGAAACTGTCACAATCTTGAATCTATTGTAATTCCTGATACTGTTACTGAGATAGGAGAAGTATGTTTCAATAACTGTCATAAACTGAAAGAAATAGTAATTCAAGATAGTGTGAAAACTATAGGCAGCGCTGCATTTGAAAATTGCGTGAATTTAACTTCAATTACAATCAAAAATCCTGAGTGTACAATATACGATAGTGAAACTACAATTTCCAATACAGCCGAAATTCACGGTTATGCAAACTCCACAGCGCAGGCATATGCTGAGAAATACAACAGAAAATTTGTGGCTCTTGAAGAAAAGCCTGCTGCTGAAATAGTAGCTTCGGGCGAATGTGGTGCTGAGGGCGATAATGTCAAATGGCAGCTTGACAGCGAGGGTACGCTTACTATCAGCGGTACAGGTGAAATGGACAGCTGGGCTTTAAATTCGCCCTGGAGTGAACATTCTGATAAAATTACAAAAGTAATAATTGAAAATGGTGTTACAACTATAGGGGAGCAGGCTTTTGCCGACTGTACTGCTCTTACTTCAGCAACAATATCTGACAGCGTTACAAGTATCGGAGATTATGCATTTTATTCTTGTGACAGTTTAACCACAATAACAATACCTGACAGCGTTACAAGCATCGGAGATAAGGCATTTCAGTATTGTGAAAACTTAACTTCTATAAATGTTGATTCCGAAAATAAAAATTATGTAAGTGAAGATGGTGTATTATTCAACGAGGATAAAAGTATGCTCATTCATTATCCTGCGGGGAAAACTGCGGAAGAATATATTATACCTGACGGCGTTACAAGTATCGTTGATGAGGCGTTTTCCGGATGCAACATCTTAACCACAATAACAATACCTGACAGCGTTACAAGTATCGGAGATAAGGCATTTTCTGACTTCACCGGCTTAACCACAATAACAATACCGGACAGCGTTACAAGCATCGGAGATGAGGCGTTTTCTGATTGCATCAGCTTAACCACGATAACAATACCAGACCGAGTTACAAGTATCGGAGATAGTGTATTTTGTTATTGTGTTAGTTTGACCTCAATAACAATTCCAGACAGTGTTACAAGTATCGGAAGTAATGCATTTACTAATTGCGGCAGCTTAGCCACAATAACAATAAATAATCCTGAGTGTACAATATACGATAGTGAAATTACAATCTCCGACACAGCCGAAATCCGCGGTGATGCAAACTCCACAGCGCAGGCTTATGCTGAGAAATACAGCAGAAAATTTGTTGCTCTTGAAGAAAAGCCGGCTGTTGAAATAGTTGATTCAGGCGAATGTGGTGCTGAGGGCGATAATGTCAAATGGCAGCTTGACAGCGAGGGAACTCTTACAATCAGCGGTACAGGTGAAATGGACAGCTGGGCTTTAAATTCGCCTTGGAGTGAACATTCTGCTGAAATTATAAAGGTTATGATTGAAAATGGTGTTACTGCTATAGGTGAGCAGGCTTTTAGCGGCTGCGAAAAAATAGCGGAAATCACAATTCCCGATAGCGTGACAAATATCAAAACAGGTGCCTTTTTTGACTGTACAGGATTGACTTCGATAAAAATTCCTGAAAGTGTTACAGAAATGGGACATTCAGTTTTTTATGGCTGTTCAAGTCTGAAAGATATAACCATACCTGACAGCATTGACACAATTAATAGCGGTGTATTCAGAGAATGTGCAAGCCTTGAAACAATTACATTTTCTAAAAATGTCAAAAAAGTAGATTTTACAGCATTGTGTGGTTGTTCAAATTTGAAATCAGTTATTTTTGAACATCCTGGATGTAAAATTGCTGATGCAGAACACACAATATGCAATTCTCACGATTTTGATACAGAGGAAAATGTTTTCAACGGCACAATCTACGGCTATGAAAACTCCACAGCACAGGCATACGCCGAAAAATACAACAGAACATTTGTTGCTCTTGAAGGAAAACCAGCTATTGAAATAATAGATTCAGGCGAATGTGGTGTAATGGAGGAAGATGGAGTTTCTTGGATGTTTGACAGCGAGGGTACGCTCACTATCAGCGGAGCCTGGGGAAGTATGTATTTCCCTGATAATAAAGTACCGTGGAATAAATATCAAGAAGATATAGTTAAGGTTGTAGTTGAAAAAGGGGTTACAGGTATAGAAGTAGCTGCATTCTCCTATTGTACAAATCTTAAATCGGTAACTATTTCCGATGATGTTATGTACATAGGTCCTTATGCATTTTGCGGCTGTACATCATTGGAATCAATTGTAATACCAGACGGCGTTACGGATATTGAATATTCTACATTTAGAGACTGTATAAATCTGACATCTGTTACACTTCCTGAGAGTATTATAGAAATTGGACATTCAGCTTTTGAAGGATGTGAAAAATTAGCTTCAATCACACTTAAAAATCCTGAATGTGTAATTGATGATGTTAAAAATACTATTCCTGATACAACAGTAATATACGGTTGTGAAAATTCGGAGGTTCAGGCATACGCTGAAAAATACAACATAAAATTTGTTGCTCTTGAAGAAAAGCCGACAACAGCTGAATTAGGCGATGTGAATGGTGACGATTCTGTTGATTCCTCCGACGCTTCACTTGTACTTGCTGAATATGCCAGAATCCAGACAGGCGGAGCAGGTGAATTTACAGAGAGCCAGCTGAAATCTGCTGATGTAAATAATGACAGCGTGATTGATTCCTCTGACGCTTCAAAAATCCTTGCATATTACGCAATGATTTCCACAGGCAAAGAGCCTGAATGGGACTAATAACAATCGTACAAAAAACGCACTCGTTAATCACGGGTGCGTTTCAGTCTGTCAAAAAAGTTACAATAAGAAAGTTTTTAAGGGGACGCTCTCTCTTGCAGAGCGTCC
>CALGTV010000048.1 GCA_937902395.1 uncultured Ruminococcus sp. | reverse complement strand
TGTTTTGAAAGAGGGGACGCTCTGCAAGAGAGAGCGTCCCTTGAACAAATCATCTTACTATGACTTTTTCGACAAATTAAGGCGACATAACATCCGCCAAGGATTACTAAAAAAACCAAATTTTGTTCCGAAATTGCAAGCGGATATTATACGCCAGATATATGCGGTAAATTCAGAATTAAAGGAGATATTATGAATCAGGTTTATAATATTGGTCATTGTCCTGTGTGCAATAATTATGGTATTATGGAAATCCTTTTTGACACATCGCTCAACAAATGTATCGCTATGTGTGATGAATGCAACCTTGAATTTTCTTCTGTTGAGGATTACCAAAATAACACCAATGGACAACGAGTTTTCTTTGATTCAATAGATTTACCAATAGTCAGATATGCAACTATAGATGAAATAAAAAACACCGAATGGTATCCTTTTATTAAAGGACACCGCTAAATTTACCACATAAAGAAATTGCCCCAAGCACAAATTTCTTTCCGAAATTTCGGGCAAAGGGTATCCGTCCCAGCGTGTAGAAAAAGGCTTATTTTTATCGGACACGGCACGCCGTGTCCCTACAAAATGTCTATTCTACGTTATATGACGTAGGGTCACGGCGTGCCGTGACCGCAATTTCAAAATGAAATTCAGGTTTTTCAACAATCTGAGGCGGATAATATCCGCCCCTACACAAATTTTTCAATTCAAATATAATTGCCCTAAAGCAATTACATATATTAAATATTATTTTAAAGGAGATTTTTCATCATGGAAAATACTGCAAAGGTTTTTTACGAACAGGACTGCGATTTATCACTTCTCTACGGCAAGACAATTGCTGTAATCGGCTACGGCTCACAGGGACACGCTCACGCTCTCAATGCTAAGGAATCCCTCGGCGATAAGGGCAGAGTTATCATCGGTCTTTACGAGGGTTCAAAGTCATGGGATAAAGCTGTAAAGCAGGGATTTGAAGTTTTCACAGCTGCTGAGGCTGCTAAGCAGGCTGACATTATTATGATTCTCATTAACGACGAAAAGCAGGCTGCTCTCTACGAGAACGACATCAAGCCTAACCTTGAAGCAGGCAATATGCTTATGTTTGCTCACGGTTTCAATATCCACTTCGGCTGCATCGTTCCCCCTGCTGACGTTGACGTTACAATGATTGCTCCTAAGGGACCCGGACACACAGTTCGTTCCGAGTATCAGGCTGGCAAGGGTGTTCCCTCACTTGTTGCTGTTCATCAGGACGCTACAGGCAAGGCTAAGGAAATCGCTCTTGCTTACGGTCTTGCTATCGGCGGCGCTCGTGCAGGCGTTCTTGAAACTACATTCAGAACAGAAACAGAAACTGACCTTTTCGGTGAGCAGGCTGTTCTCTGCGGCGGTGTATGTGCACTTATGCAGGCAGGCTATGAAACACTCGTTGAGGCTGGCTATGACCCAAGAAATGCTTACTTTGAGTGTATCCACGAGATGAAGCTCATCGTTGACCTTATCTATCAGAGTGGTTTTGCAGGTATGAGATATTCTATCTCCAATACAGCTGAGTACGGCGATTACATCACAGGTCCTAAGATTATCACTGAGGAAACAAAGAAGTCTATGAAGAAGATTCTCTCCGATATTCAGGACGGTTCATTTGCTAAGGAATTCCTCCTTGATATGTCTGATGCAGGTAAGCAGGTTCACTTCAAGGCTATGAGAAAGCTTGCTGCTGAGCATCCCTCTGAGAAGGTTGGCGAGGAAATCAGAAAGCTTTACAGCTGGAACAACGAAGAAGACAAGTTCATTAATAATTAAGAATTAAGAATTTTGAATTAAGAATTAATGCAATGCCGCACAAATCTTGTGCGAAAGAGCACAAACACATTCTGTAGGGACGCGGTTGTGCCGTGTCCCTATATTTATCAAATCATAAAATTACAGGAGTTATATATGGGATTTCTTGATATTTTAAAAAAGATTACAGATACTGCTTTAAACAGCAAGCCAACGGAAACAAAAACCGCTTCAAATCCACAAAATACAACAAAAAAGCCTGCTCCCACATTAAAAACACCGCAGGATATTGTTGAATCGGGTAATATACCGCCGAAATCCCCTTTTCTCCATAAAGACGAATTCGGAGATAAAGAATACTCCTTTATGATTTCGGGAGATTTTATTGAATTCAACAGCCATTGTGAAGTTATGCCGTCTTTTCAGTATGAACCTTTCAATGACGATGATTACACGGAATACAACGAACTATTGCCTATAATCAGCATTGGTCCAAATGACGATATTTATTGTGCTGTTGAAGAATATGAGGAAAACGGCACTCTCCCCGATGAAAACTATGAGGAATGTGACAGCGAATATTTCGCTTTCAGATGCAGTTTCAAAGCTTACAACCGTAAATATTATGCTTACGGTTTCAGAAGTAATACTGCAAGAGAGCTTGAAATGCTCAGCGTTGATTATCTTCCCGATATTGAGGGAACTCCCCTCGAAAATAAGCTTAAAGCGGCTCTTGATGAAATTGCTTTATCTTATTCCGAAAACACTATGAATTAATGAGGTGAAAAAGAAATTATGAATGAAAATTTTTTCTGTAATGGTGTCGAAAAAGCTCCACAGCGTTCACTTTTCAACGCTCTTGGAATGACAAAAGAGGAAATGAAACGTCCTCTCGTTGGTATCGTTTCTTCCTATAACGAAATTGTACCCGGTCATATGAACATTGACAAAATCGTTGAGGCTGTAAAGCTTGGCGTAGCTATGGGCGGAGGTACTCCTGTTGTATTCCCTGCAATTGCTGTTTGTGACGGTATCGCTATGGGACATCAGGGTATGAAATACTCCCTTGTAACCCGTGACCTTATCGCCGATTCTACTGAATGTATGGCTCTTGCACATCACTTTGACGCTCTTGTTATGGTTCCCAACTGCGACAAGAATGTTCCCGGACTTCTTATGGCGGCGGCTCGTCTTAACGTCCCCACTATTTTTGTAAGCGGCGGCCCTATGCTTGCAGGTCACGTAAAAGGCAAAAAGACTTCCCTTTCCTCTATGTTTGAAGCTGTAGGCTCATACACAGCAGGCAAAATGTCAGTTGAAGATGTTGAAGAATACGAAAACAGCGCTTGTCCTACTTGCGGTTCATGTTCGGGTATGTATACCGCAAACTCAATGAACTGTCTTACAGAAGTTCTCGGTATGGGATTAAAGGGCAACGGCACAATTCCTGCTGTTTACTCCGACAGAATAAAGCTTGCTAAAATGGCAGGTATGCAGGTTATGGAGCTTTACAGACAGAATATCCGCCCTCTTGACATCATGACAGAAAAGGCTTTCATTAACGCTCTTACTGCTGATATGGCGCTTGGCTGTTCAACTAACAGTATGCTTCACCTCCCTGCTATCGCTAATGAGTGCGGAGTTAATATAAACCTCGACATTGCCAACGAGATAAGCGCAAGAACTCCCAACCTCTGCCACCTTGCCCCCGCAGGTCATACCTATATGGAGGATTTGAACGAGGCTGGCGGTGTTTACGCAGTTCTCAATGAGCTTTCAAAGAAAAATCTCCTCAATCTCGACTGTATGACAGTTACAGGAAAAACAGTTGGCGAGAATATTTCTGGCTGTATCAATAAGGATACAGAAACTATCCGCCCCATTGACAATCCATACAGCGAAACAGGCGGAATTGCTGTTCTCCGTGGAAATCTTGCTCCCGACGGCTGTGTTGTAAAGAGAAGTGCTGTTGCTCCCGAAATGCTTTCACACAAGGGTACTGCACGTGTATTCAACAGCGAGGAAGAGGCTATCAAGGTTATCTACGAGGGCGGTATCAAGGCTGGCGATGTTGTAGTTATCCGCTACGAAGGTCCTGCAGGCGGTCCCGGTATGCGTGAAATGCTCTCACCTACATCTGCTATTCAGGGAGCAGGTCTTGGTTCATCTGTTGCTCTTATCACAGACGGACGTTTCAGCGGTGCTACCCGTGGTGCGGCTATCGGTCACGTATCTCCCGAAGCTGTAAACGGCGGTACTATCGCTTATGTAAAGGACGGCGATATTATTTCTATCGACATCCCCAACTACTCAATTAATCTCGAAGTTTCAGACGAAGAACTGGCAGAGCGTAAAAAGTCTATGCCTATTCTCAGAAAAGAAAATATCACAGGCTACCTCAAACGCTATGCACAGCAGGTTTCCTCTGCTGATAAGGGTGCGATAATTAATAAATAATGCGTAATTCGTAATGCGTAATGCGTAATTAATTGTAGGGGCGGATATTATCCGCCCGACACACCAAAACGGAGAATTCAAAATGAGAAATATTATTGGTATCATTTGCCTTTTAATTTTAGTTATCCTCTATCTGATTTCATTTATATCGGCTAAACAAAAAAAGAAAAAAGATATTGCTTATCTGATTGTATCTGTAATATGCTGTATTATAGGTATAATTTCTTTGATGCCAAATAAATGATGATACGAATAATCTTCCGAAAAGAAAACTAATATAAATTCAGAGGAGTTGTCCGCAATGGAATTAAAACAGATTTTCTTACCAGATTCCAACCCTGAAAATATATATTCTACCTACGAAAATCAATTAATGCCAAGAATATTTTTCGACTCCGAAAAGGCAAAAGAAATTTTTGAAACGAATAAAAATAGCATATCAAGAATTGTTGAAACAGAAATTAAAAATTATATCAACGACGATAATTTATGCAGCGATTCCGAAAATATGTTCCCTAAAAGGTCCGTGCTTACGGGAGAATGGTATATCAGCTCAATCTGCTTTGAAGATGAAATGCTTTCAGTTTCTTCCGCCCTGCTCGGTACTGATATGGGATTTAAAGATGATTATTTAGGATTGGAAATCCATCTTAAATATAAAAGCGATACAAATGAATTTGTTTTATATGGAATAGACAGTTCTTCCATATAAAATAATTGTTCCGAAATTGCAGGCGGATATTATCCGCCCCTACAAAAACAACATTCGCAAGAGGACAATATGATTAATAAATTTATTGAATGGGCAAAAAATAATAATTGGAATGTTACTTTAAATTCTGATGTAACAGATTTGCCCGATATAATAAAAAAACGATATAATATACCCGAAAAATGGTATACTTTTATCTCACAGCTAAAAGTATGTGAAAATCAGTCTGCTACAAAGTGGTTTTTAACCCCTAATGACTATTTACCCAATGAAAACGGATTTCAATGGAATGAATTCGAAATCCAAAGCATTGAATACAGCGAAAATAACATTGACATTATTTCGTTTTGGAATAAGCATCTGCCTATATTTTTATCTGTTGACGGTGAATATTCATACTATGCAATAAATACTGAAACAGGTGAAGTTGTATCAGGTTATGAACCTGAATATGAAGATACAACAATTGCAGCAGAAGATTTCAGCATATTTATTGATAAAATTATTTCAGATGAAATAATTTTATAGCAAACGACAAAATCTTTTGGCGTTTGCTATTTGCCGATCCGCACGGAGCAAACTTTAGTTTGCGGATGTGCGAGGCACTTTAAATCATTAATTATAGTGAATGTCAAATTATATTTGACATTCACTATATAATCTCCAATTTCCCAAGAAAAGAGGTTTTTACAATGGGAATGACAATGACACAGAAAATACTTGCGGCTCACGCAGGACTTGACAGCGTTGAAACAGGACAGCTTATCCTTGCCAATCTTGACTTAGTTCTCGGCAACGATATTACTTCCCCTGTAGCTATCAAGGAATTCGCAAAGCTGAATAAGGACGGAGTTTTTGACAAAGATAAGGTCACAATGGTAATGGACCACTTCGCTCCCAATAAGGACATAAAAGCGGCGGAGCAATGTAAAATGTGCCGTGAATTCTGCGGTGCTAACGATGTAACTCACTTCTACGATGTAGGCGAAATGGGAATTGAACACGCTCTCCTACCCGAAAAAGGTCTTGTTTCCGCTGGTTTCTGTGTTATCGGTGCTGACTCCCACACCTGTACATACGGTGCTGTAGGTGCATTCTCCACAGGTGTCGGCTCAACTGATATGGCTTGCGGTATGGCTATCGGAAAAGCGTGGTTCAAAGTTCCCTCGGCTATTCGCTTTAACCTTACAGGCAAGCTTAACAAGTACGTTTCGGGCAAAGATGTCATTCTCCATATTATCGGAAAAATCGGCGTTGACGGCGCGTTATACAAGTCAATGGAATTCGGCGGCGAGGGACTTTCCTCTCTGTCTATGGACGACCGCCTTTGTATCGCAAATATGGCAATCGAAGCAGGTGCAAAGAACGGTATTTTCGAGGTTGACGATATTACTCTTGACTACCTCAAAGCTCACAATGCCGCTGAACCTGTTATTTACAAGGCTGACGAGGACGCTGTTTATGACGAGATAATCGACATTGACCTTTCCGCAATTGAGCCTACTGTGGCATTTCCTCATCTTCCCGAAAATGCAAGAACTTTCAGCGAAATCGGGGATATTAAAATTGATCAGGTTATTATCGGCTCCTGCACCAACGGCAGACTTGAAGATTTACAGCAGGCGGCTGAAATACTCAAAGGCAGAAAATGCGCTAAAGGTGTACGTGTTATCATTATTCCTGCAACTCAGCAGATTTACCTTGACGCTATGGAGCAGGGGCTTCTGAAAATTTTCATCGAATCGGGAGCAGTTGTTTCAACTCCAACCTGTGGTCCCTGTCTTGGCGGTCATATGGGTATTCTTGCGGCAGGTGAACGTGCTGTAGCTACCACAAACCGCAACTTCGTGGGACGTATGGGACACGTTGAATCCGAAATTTATCTTGCAAGTCCTGCAACTGCCGCTGCAAGTGCAATTACAGGAAAAATCACAAGTCCTTGGGAGGTAATGAGCAAATGAAATATACAGGAAATGTTCTGAAATACGGCGATAACGTGGATACTGATGTTATTATCCCTGCCCGTTATCTCAACACAAGCGACCACAAGGAGCTTGCTTCTCACTGCATGGAGGATATCGACAAGACTTTCGTTTCCCGTGTTCAGCAGGGTGATATCATAACAGCAGGTCAGAATTTCGGCTGCGGTTCTTCCCGTGAACACGCTCCCATTGCTATAAAAGCAAGCGGCGTTTCCCTTGTTATAGCCAAAAGCTTTGCACGTATCTTCTACCGCAACGCTATAAATATCGGTCTTGCTATTGTGGAATGTCCCGAAGCTGTTGACAATATCTCCGAGGGCGATAAAGTAGAAGCTGATATGGATAACGGAATTATCCGCAACCTCACCACAGGTCAGGAGTTCAAAGCCGCACCATTCCCCGATTTTATTCAGAAAATCATCGAAAACGGCGGTCTTATGGAGTCTATCGCTAAGGGAATTATTTAGTTGAGCTATTAGCTTTTAGCTAATGGCTTATGGCTAACGGCTAAAAGCTCAAAAAGGAGAATAATTATGAATTTCAATATTGCTTTACTTAAAGGTGACGGCATAGGCCCTGAAATCGTTGACGGTGCTGTTGCCGTACTGGAGAAAATCGCCGATAAATTCGGTCATACATTTAATTTTACACCTTATCTCATTGGCGGCTGTGCTATTGATGCCTGCGGTATGCCCTTACCTCAGGAAACTGTTGACGGCTGTCTTGATTCAGACAGCGTTCTTCTCGGTGCTGTAGGCGGTCCGAAATGGGACGACCAGCCCGGCGAAAACCGTCCCGAAAAGGCTCTTTTAGGTATCCGTTCCGCATTGGGACTTTACACAAATCTCCGCCCTGCCGCCCTTTACCCTGCACTCCGCGGAGCTTCTCCCCTTAAAGATGAAATCGTGGGTGACGGCTTTGACATTATGATTGTCCGTGAGCTGACAGGCGGTATCTACTTCGGCGACCGTGGCTACCGTCAGGGAAAATACGGCGAGGAGGCATACGACACCGAGGCTTACAGCGTAACTGAAATTGAGCGAATCGGCAGAACTGCTTTTGAATCCGCTATGAAGCGCAATAAGAAGCTTTGCAGTATCGACAAGGCTAATGTTCTTGAATCCTCTCGTTTATGGCGCAAGACTATGCACCGTCTTTCCGAGGAATATCCTGAAGTTGAATATTCCGATATGTTCGTTGACAATGCCGCTATGCAGCTTGTGAGAAATCCCCGACAGTTCGACGTTATCGTAACTTCAAATATGTTCGGTGACATTCTCTCCGACGAGGCTTCACAGATTACAGGCTCAATCGGTATGCTTGCTTCCGCATCTCTTGGAGCGTCAACAAGAGGTATGTATGAACCTATTCACGGTTCTGCTCCCGATATTGCAGGAAAAAATATTGCAAACCCAATTGCTACAATTCTTTCAGCGGCTATGATGCTCCGCTATTCATTCAATCTCAACGATGAAGCCGCAGCTATTGAAAATGCCGTAAATAAGGTGCTTGACGAGGGTTGGAGAACTGCCGACCTTATGGGCTGTGATGAGGGTACTCCCCTTTCATGCACGGAAATGACAGAAAAAATCTGCGAGGCACTCAATGGCTAATATCCGTGAAAAACTGGACAATCTTCATTGCGGACTGAATTCCCTTGCGGTATTCCGAAATCTGCTGAAAAATGATGTTATATCGTCACTTTCCGCGCTCCTTGAACTTCATGCAGAGGGAAAAAGCTTTGATGTGAATATTTACTCTCAATTCGTTTCACGACTTTATCAGCATAATGTCAATCTTTCGGAGTATATCTTCAAGCTTGTCTGCGAGGACGAAAACTTCTATATTTCGGGAAAATCCGAGGGTAAAGCCTTTGATGATTTGATTGAATCCGCTGTGGTAAATGAACTTGAAATGCTCCGTGAAATCTCACAGCTTACCTCAGAGGAACTGCAATACGGCTATTACCGCCTTTATCAGCTCCCACAATGGAAAACCGCTGATATTGATTTTGTGGCTGAATACAGAAACCGCATTGAAAATATCGGGATTTATGGCTGCGGAATTTTTGCCGAATCTACGATGTTTATTCTCCGCAACGGCGAAATTGTACCCGTAAAAGCTCCCGATACACAGCGGCTTGATATGCTTTTCGGCTATGAGCGTGAGCGCGCTGAGGTTGTGGAAAATACCCTTGCTCTTGTAAATGGCAAGACTGCGCAGAATACCCTGCTATACGGCGACGCAGGCACGGGAAAATCCTCAACTGTAAAGGCTGTTGTAAATGAGTTTTCCCATATGGGACTGCGGCTTGTGGAAATTACAAAGGAGCAGTTACGTGAATTGCCTGAACTCATTGACAAATTAAGCGTAAATCCGCTGAAATTCATCATTTTTATTGATGACCTTACTTTTACATCGGGTGAGGATTGCTTCGGTGCGCTAAAAGCGGCTCTGGAGGGTTCAGTTTCCGCACGTTCCGACAATATCGCAATTTATGCCACAAGCAACCGCCGTCATCTCGTAAAGGAAAGCTTTTCCGACCGTGAGGGTGATGATGTTCACCGCAATGATACAATGCAGGAATTGCTCTCTCTGTCGGCACGTTTCGGACTTCGTGTGAATTTCAGCCGCCCCGACAAGAAAAATTATACTGCCATTGCTCTTGAACTTGCAAAGGCTAACGGCATTGATATGCCAGAAGATGAACTTTGCCTCAAAGCTGAGCAATTCGCCATTTCTTCGGGAAATGGACGTTCACCAAGAACAGCACGGCAATTTATAAATCAATTAAGAATTATGAATTAAGAATTAAGAATTGTTTGTATATAGCCATTTTGTAGGTACACGGCACAACCTGTCCCTACACAAAATTAAAAAAAGGAGTCTTTATTTATGATTACATTGGACAAAGTCTATCACGCAAAATATGTCCTTAAACAAGTTATACGGGAAACCGATGTCATTCAGGCTCCCAAGATTAACCCCGATGCAAATATCTGGCTTAAAACCGAGAATTTGCAGATAACAGGCTCATTTAAGGTTCGCGGCGCTTACTATAAAATGTCCTGTCTTTCCGAGGAAGAAAAATCAAAGGGAGTTATTGCCTGCTCCGCAGGAAATCACGCACAGGGAGTTGCTCTTGCAGCAGCTAAAAACGGCATAAAGTCTATTATTTGTCTCCCCGACGGCGCGCCCATTTCTAAGGTTGAAGCTACCAAAAGCTACGGCGCGGAGGTCTGTCTCGTAAAGGGCGTTTACGACGACGCTTACAAAGAGGCTCTCCGTCAGCGCGATGAAATGGGCTATACTTTCATTCACCCCTTTGACGATGAATACGTTATTGCAGGTCAGGGCACTATCGGTCTTGAACTCATTGAGCAGATACCCGATATGGACGCTGTTATTGTTCCAATCGGCGGCGGCGGTCTTATCTCAGGAGTTGCTTTCGCTATAAAAAGCCTTAACCCGAAAATCAAGGTATATGGCGTACAGGCAACAGGCGCTCCAAGTATGTACAACGCTGTTCGTGACGGAAAAATCCAAACGCTGTCGGGAGTATCAACAATTGCTGACGGTATCGCTGTAAAAGCTCCGGGAGAAACTACATTTGAACTTGTTTCTCAATATGTTGATGAAATCGTTACTGTTACCGATGATGAAATTTCTGCTGCTATTCTTGCTCTTATGGAACAGCAGAAGCTTGTTACAGAGGGCGCTGGCGCTGTTGCGGTTGCGGCGGCAATGTTCAATAAAGTTCCCATAAAAAACAAGAAAGTCGTGTGTCTCCTTTCGGGCGGTAATATCGACGTAACTATACTTTCAAGAGTTATCAAGCGCGGTCTGCTTATGACAGGCAGAAATATTACTCTCACTATTGAACTGCTTGACAAGCCCGGACAGCTTCTGGAGGTTTCACGTATTATTGCTGAACTTGGCGGAAACGTTATTTCTATCCACCATGAACGAGCTAACGAGGGTTCGGCTGTAAACGGCTGCTATCTCAGACTTGTGCTTGAAACACGTAATTATGAGCATATTGAGGCTATAAAAAATGCCCTTATTGAAAACGGATTCAAAATTACAAACGATTAAGGAGTTGTATACTATGATTAAGATTCACACAGAAAAAGCACCTGCCGCTGTAGGTCCTTACTCACAGGCTGTTATCTCAAACGGCATGGTTTACACAAGCGGACAGATTGCTATAAATCCTGTTACAAATACCGTTGAAGCTGCTACTATCGAGGAACAGACTGAACAGGTTATGAAAAATCTCGGCGCTGTTCTCGAAACAGCAGGCTCTTCCTTTGAAAAGGCTGTCAAGACTACCTGTTTTCTTGCGGATATGAACGATTTTGCCGCTTTCAATGAGATATACGGAAAATACTTCACAGGTCTTCCTGCAAGAAGCTGTGTTGCTGTTAAGACTTTACCTAAAAATGTTCTTGTGGAAGTTGAGGTTATCGCTGAAACAAATCTATAAACGGAGGAAATAATTATGACTGTCAAGGAAATGCAGGAGAAAATCCTTAAACTGAAAAAAGATACAAATACAGCCATTCTCGCCCACAGCTACCAGTCCCGTGAAATCGTGGAAATTGCGGATTTTACAGGTGACAGCTACAAATTAAGCGTGGACGCAACGAAAATTCCCAATGAAAATATACTTTTCTGCGGCGTTCACTTTATGGCTGAAACTGCAAAAATGCTCTCCCCTGAAAAGCGCGTATATCTTGCAAATAAGGGCGCCGGCTGTCCTATGGCGGAGCAAATGGACAAGGATATGATTGCTGAAATCAAGGCAAAAGAGCCTGACAGAACTGTTGTGGCTTATATCAATACCACAGCTTCTCTCAAAACCGTTTGCGATGTCTGCGTTACTTCTTCAAGCGCGCTGAAAATCGTGGAAAAAATCGATTCGGACAAAATACTCTTTATCCCCGACTGCAACCTCGGCGGCTGGGTAAAATCACAGCTTCCCGAAAAGGATATTATGCTCCTCAACGGCGGCTGTCCTGCTCATTCCGCTATAACAAAGGAAGAAGTTCTTGCGGCTAAGGCTGAACATCCCGACGCTCTTTTCCTCGTTCATCCCGAATGCCGCCCCGAAATTACGGCTCTTGCTGATTATGCAGGCTCTACAAGCGGTATCATGGACTACGCTATGAAATCCGACGCTAAGGAATTCATTATCGGCACTGAAAATTCAATTGCAGAACATCTCCAGTATGACTGCCCCGAAAAAAAGTTCTATCCCCTTACCAAAAAGCTTATATGCACTGATATGAAGCTTACAACTCTCCCCGATGTTTACCGCTCGCTCCTTGCAATTGCAGGAAATCCCGAGGGTGAGGCTTTTGAGATACTTATGGATGAGGAACTTATTTTCTCTGCACGTAAATGTATTGATAAAATGATTGAGCTTGGCGGCTGATTTTATGACTGAACTTATTGAAAAATTATTCGAAACTGCTGATTTGTCCGACCATGAGCTAAAATCGCTCATTGCCGATAAATCCGAAGATACTGCGGAATATCTTGCAAAACGCGCCGATGAAGTACGCAGGAAATATTACGGAAAAAAAGTATTTCTCCGTGGTCTTATTGAGATTTCCTCATATTGCAAAAATGACTGCTTTTACTGCGGAATCCGACGCAGCTGCAAGTCTGCACAGCGTTACCGCCTTGACCGTCAGCAGATACTTGAATGTGCTGAAATCGGCTATAATCTGGGACTGCGCACCTTTGTAATGCAGGGCGGCGAGGACGCTTTTTTCACTGATGATTATATGTGCGGAATAATATCTGAACTCCGTCAGCGTTACCCCGAATGTGCAATTACTCTTTCTCTTGGTGAACGCTCCGCCGAAAGCTACAGGAAAATGAAAGCGGCAGGCGCTGACAGATACCTGCTCCGCCACGAAACAGCTTCACGGGAATTGTACAATAAAATTCACCCACAGGAAATGGCACTTGACAATCGCATAAAATGCCTGTATAATTTAAAGGAGACAGGTTATCAGACGGGTTCTGGCTTTATGGTTGGAGTGCCCTTTCAGACTGTTGATGATATCGTTAAGGATATCCGATTTTTGCAGGATTTACAGCCGCAGATGATTGGCATAGGGCCTTTTGTTCCCCATAAGGATACTCCTTTCAGGTCGGAAAAGGGCGGCTCTTTTGAGCTTACTATACGTCTGCTTGGAATCCTCCGTCTCATGTTTCCAAAGGTGCTTCTGCCTGCTACTACGGCTCTGGGAACAATTTCCCCAAACGGCAGAACAGCAGGTCTTAAAACAGGCTGTAATGTAATTATGCCGAATATTTCACCTGAGGATGCAAGAAAAAAATATAACCTATACGACAACAAGCTTATTTCAGGCGGCGAAACTGCTGAGGGACTGTCACTGCTTAAAGCGGAGATTGAGGCGGCAGGCTATGAGGTTGCCAGTGAAAGAGGCGATTACTTAGAGGAGTAAACTATGAGAGTACGTTTTCATCTGCCCGATTTTTCCGGGCGTTTCAAGCTTAATTTATTATTTGCGGATATGCTGAAAAACTTCCCCCACTATTTCCGTGAGGGTGTTGAAATTGCATCCTTCTACGGTGTATTTCCACCGTCCATGTGGAATGGCGGACGTACACAGGGCGGCGTATGCGACCCGAATTATGTAAAGGCTGTTATCAAGGCTTTCAATGAAAGAGGTATTCCGCTCCGCTTTACATTTACAAATCCCGTACTGGAGAAAAAGCACCTTAATGACCCTTTCTGCAATATGGTATTGAATCTTGCAAATAACGGTCTTAACGAGGCTATTGTTGTATCTCCGCTTCTTGAGGACTATATCCGCAAGAATTTCCCAAATTATAAGCTGACAAGCTCCACCTGCAAGCGTATAACTGACCCCGAAAAGCTTGAAGAAGAACTGAGCAAGGATTACAGTATCGTTGTTGTTGACTATGACCTTAACAATAAATTCGATATCCTTGAAAAGCTTCCAAGAAAACAGGACTGTGAGCTTCTTGTTAATGCCTGCTGTGAGCCGGGCTGCCCCATGCGCTCCGAGCATTACCGCACTATCGGAGTTATGCAGATTGCTTACAACGAGCATATAAGAGATAACCCCAATGTGCCTTTCAATCCCAATAAGTTTGATAAGCGCAATCTGGAAGGCTGCCGTTTCGCTCAGCGCGGAACATTTGAAATCCGCAAGCTAAGCACTCATATCTCCCCTGACGATATCTGGGAGAAATACGTGCCTATGGGATTTGAGCAGTTCAAGATTGAGGGACGTACTTCAAGTAATCTCAATATCGCTGAAACCTATATGTACTACATGGCAAAGCCTGAATACCGCGACGAAGCACGTTTCAATCTACTTAAAGCTATGGAAAACACAGGAGCGCTGCAATTCACCTGATATAACGCAAACTGCATATATTTATTACGAAGGCGGTGTTATATGTTACGAATGATTAAAACTATTAAAAGAGATATTGCTCTTATACGCAACAGCGACCCTGCGGCAAGAAATGCTGTGGAAATACTGCTGACTTATCCCACATTGAGAGCCATTCGCTCCTATCGCCTTGCTCATTGGTTCTATGTGCGGAAATATTATACCATTGCGAGAATTATCTCTCAACACGCAAGAAATAAAACAGGTATTGAAATTCATCCCGGCGCAACTATCGGCAGAGGTCTTTTCATAGACCATGGTATGGGAGTTGTTATCGGTGAAACTGCTGTTATCGGCGATAACTGCCTGCTGTATCAGGGAGTAACTCTCGGGGGTACAGGTAAGGATAAGGGCAAACGTCATCCCACTCTCGGAAATAATGTCCTCGTGGGTGCAGGCGCTAAGGTGCTTGGTCCCTTTACCGTGGGAAATAATGTGAAAATTGCCGCAAATGCCGTTGTTCTCAACGCTATCCCCGATGACTGTACTGCTGTGGGCGTGCCTGCAAGAATTGTCCGCAGAAAAGGCGAAAAGGTGCATCAGCACAAGGTTACTCAGGATATCGACCAAATTCATATTCCTGACCCTGTTTCCCTTGAACTGTGCAGGCTTCAGGCGGAGGTTGACAGTCTTAAAAAGGAAATTGCACGGCTGAAAAATTGAATAATTTTAACAATTTCCCAAAGTATTTCTTTGGGAAATTTTTCTTGCATTTTTTATATGCGTGTGATATAATAAACATAATGGTTTATATAATAAATCATATAATCGGTATGGAGGATTTAAAATTATGAAAATGAAGAAATTTGCAGCTATGTCTGCAGCTCTGCTAATTAGTGCAAGTACTATGGGCTATTTGCCACAGGGGTCGATCAAAATCAGTAATGTCATCGCTAATGCGGCAGAAGAAGAAAAAATCACAAGTGTAGAAATCAATGAAGCAAATTTTCCTGATGAAAACTTCCGTGAATATGTCAAGGAAAATTTTGATACTGACGGTGACGTGGTGCTTTCTGTTAAAGAACTTGACAATGTACACACTATTAATATTAATAATAAAAATATTGCCGATTTAACAGGTATAGAACATTTTACAGCTTTAACTGGTTTATATTGTGAAAACAATCAGCTTACATCGCTTGATTTGAGTAAAAACACATTATTGGTAGGATTAAAATGCAGTAAAAACAAATTAACAAGTTTAAATTTAAATGGCTGTACACAACTAAACAAACTTTATTGTGACAATAACCAACTTACAACTCTTGATATTAAAAGTAATATATTATTAACAGCTTTACATTGTAGTAATAATCAGTTGACAAATCTTGGTGTTAGTAATAATAAAAAATTAACATCTCTATATTGTAATAATAACATGTTGTCTATTCTCGATGTTAGTAATAATAATGCTTTAATGTATTTATCTTGTAGTGGTAATCAGCTTTCAGCCATTGATGTCAGCCAAAATAATGCTTTAGACCAATTATATTGCAGTGGAAATCAAATAACATCTCTCGATGTAAGCAATAATATCGCTTTAACGAATTTTAATTGTAACGGAAATCAACTTAAAGCCCTTGATGTAAGTAAAAATACAGCATTAAAATTTCTTTATTGTAGTAAAAACCAACTTGCAGATTTAAATGTAAACAACAATAAAGAATTAATAGATTTGCAATGTAGCAACAATCAACTCACAACACTCAATACAAAACAAAATACAAAACTGAAAGATTTACGCTGTAATGAAAATCAACTTACAAGTCTTGATTTGAGCAACAATCTATCTTTAAAATCATACCCACCTCATTACCAAAATAATAAATACATAATTAATCTCACTGATAACACATTCGACCTTTCCACACTTCCCACAGGTTTCGATATAACAAAAGCTTCTGAATGGACAAATGCCACAGTTGAGGAAAATATTCTCACAATTAAAGATGTTGCAAAGGAAGTTACATACAAATACGACTGCGGATATGATACATATGCAACATTCACATTAATTCCTGCAAGCTCCGCAGATACCTCAAACTCTGTTGCAATTGATGCAACAAATTTCCCCGATGAAAACTTCCGTAAATTCGTCAAGAATTACTATGATAAAGACGATGACGGTGTGCTTTCAACTGAGGAAATTGCAGCTGTAACTGAAATGACTCTTATCGATTACATCAGCCATAGCAAAATCGAAGTTTCTGATTTAAAGGGTATAGAATACTTCACAAATCTTGAACTCTTAGATTGTCATACTCAAAATTTAAAAGAACTCGATTTAAGCCGAAATACATCTTTAAAAGCTTTAGATTGCAGAGAAAATCAGCTCACAACTCTTGATTTAAGCAATAACACAGCATTAACATCCCTAAAATGCGACAATAACCAGCTTACAGAACTTGATTTAAGCAATAATACAGAATTACTCGCGTTGTTTTGCAATGAAAATCAGCTTACAATTCTCAATGTAAGCAAAAATACAATGTTATACCGCTTGGAATGTAGTAAAAATCAACTCACAACTATTGACACAAGTAACAACACAAATCTCCAGACGTTGATGTGTGATGAAAACCAGCTCACAACCATTGATATAAGTAATAACACACTATTAGATTACCTGAGTTGCAACCAGAACCAACTTACAACTATTGATATAAGCAAGAATGAAGAATTAGATTTCTTGAAATGCAACAATAATCAGATTACATCTATTGATACAAATAACAGATCCTTATCTCTTGAAATTTTTGACAACAAGTATGAAATCGCTCTCAACGACAATACTTTCGATTTATCCACCCTTCCCGGAGGATTTGATGCAGCAAAAGCTTCCGAATGGACAAACGTCACAGTAGAGGGCAATATTCTCACAGTTATTGACGATACAAAATATGTTACATACGATTATGACTGCGGAAAAGGAAGTACACTATCATTTACATTATTTACTCAAAATTGTACAGAAAAGCCCAATACTGAAAAAACTGATGTAAAAATTGACAAAACAAACTTCCCTGATAAAGTTTTCCGCCAGTATATTACAGAAAGAGTTGACTCTGACCAGAACGGAACGCTTTCTTATAGTGAAGCTATGGCTGTATCAACAATGTTTATTTCTGAATTAGGGATTTCCGACTTGACAGGCTTACAATATTTTAAAAATCTTCAGACTTTAGTTTGTTCCGACAACGACCTCACTCAGCTTGATATAAGTGAAAACAAAGCACTTACACATTTATATTGCGATAATAACAATCTGACAACCCTTGATACAAGTAACAATCCATTCCTTTACGCTTTATTTTGCCACCATAATAACCTGACAAATCTTGATATAAGAAACAATACTGAATTATCGGTATTATGGTGCAGCTACAATCAGCTCACAACTCTTGATGTAAGTAAAAACACAGCATTAAAAGATTTAGGATGCGATAACAATCAGCTTACAAGTCTTGATTTAAGCAATAACAAAATTCTTAACGGAGATGAAATTATATTTGCTACCGATAATAACAAATACAAAATTAATCTCACCGATAATACCTTTGACCTTTCAACTCTCCCGGCAGGATTTGACGTAAAAAAAGCTTCTGAATGGATAAACGGCACAGTTAAGGACAATATTCTTACAGTTAAGGATATTTCAAAGGAAGTTACGTACAAATATGACTGCGGACATGAAACAATCGAAACATTCACATTAATTCCTACTAATGAATCTGTTACACCTCCCACACAGGAAATTAAAGTCACATTAAAGGGAGATGCGAACTGTGACGGAAAGGTAACAATTGCAGATGCTACTGCAATATTACAGTCCCTTGGAAATCCAGATAAATATCATTTGTCTGCACAGGGAGAAAAAAATGCTGACGTTACAGGAAATGACGGAGTAATGCCCTCTGACGCGGTAATGATTCAAGCATATGACGCAAAAATGATTGATGAATTTTAAATAATAAATATCCCCCACATCCGAAAATTGAAATCGGTGTGGGGGAATTTTTTATTTCTTAAAAACATTTACAATCAAAATTACCGCAGGTGAAAGAACAGCCGCTACAACCCAGATTATCCAGCTTATATGCCAATTGAAAGTGATAAAGCTGTAACCAAGATAAACAGCAGTTATAATTGACCAGTAAATTCCCATAGCTACCAGAGAATTTCCAACATTTATTTTTTTCTCACGGCTGTATCTGTCTTTTTCTAAAAGCACGTTATATCCGCTGTTGGTTATGCCGACTCTGACAATAAAGAATACACCTGTCGCTACTGCCATAAAAAGAAATATTGCCCCCAAATCCTCTAAAGGCGAACCTCCGAAAAGTATATCGCAGACAACGGCAGGAATAAATGAAAGTATGCAGAGAATTGCGCCTATAATCAAGTGCAATGTATTTTTTGAGTGGTCACGTTCACGCTTTTCTTTTACCATGCCGTCAACGCCGTATTCTGTATCAAGACACTCTTTTTCAAGATATTCAAATTTTTTCGTAAGGCTTCCTGCATAGATAAATAATCCCACAGCCGTCGCAACAAGTACAAACATTAATATTGCGCCTGCATCCTCCAGAGGCGTATTTTCAAAGAGCATTTCCGATACAATCGCCATTATAGGTGAAAGTATACACAATGCAACACCGAGAGCAATAAAAAATGCTTTCTTGCTGTTCTTTTCAAGATACTCCACAGCCTCCGCCATTGACACAGGGCGGAGAGGCGGTTCTGTTTCAACGTGAGACTGCACAGAAACTGTCTCTGTTGTATCCGAGGAAATATTCTGCTCCAGTTCAAGCTCATCTTTTAAAAGTACGTCAGTGCTGACGGAAAATATCTCTGCTAATTTAAGTATACGTGCAAGGTCGGGAGTTGACTGCGCGCCCTCCCACTTTGAAACTGACTGCCTGCTTACTCCTAATTTTTCAGCAAGCTCGTCCTGTGTCATACCTGACTTTTTTCTTAATTCAATTATCTTATCCGCTAATATCATAATTGTTCCTCCGTTTGATTTTTTAATAGTTTCCACGAAGCCGGCTTCCGCGTTTTCCATGATTAAAGTATACCATATCTGCCCGTTGCAGTCAATAAAGTTCGCTTTAAAATTTGTCAACCGGCAGTTGCAATGGCTGTATTTCGGGAAAAATCAGCATTCATGCAATCTGACAAATATTTCCATAACTATTGCAAAGTAAAGAAATATATGGTATAATATCTTCATTGCAACTGCTATATGTTGTAACAAATGATATACGGAAAGGGATTAAAGAAATGAAAAAAGGATTAAAAATCACGCTTATCATACTGGGGATTATTGTAGTGCTGATTGTGGGTGCATTGCTTATTGTACCGAAAAAAATGGCAATGTTGGTATACAATGATTATTTTGGAAAACGCTACACAACAGATGAAGCATGGCAATTTCAGGTTGAAGAATTTGACGGACTTGCAAGAGAAAAGCATATCTTTACTTCAAACGAGGGGCAGAAGCTTACAGGCTACATCTATTCGAAGAGCGATACCGAGGCAAAAGGGCTGATTGTTATTGCTCACGGTTTCGGGGCAGGACATAACAGCTATATGGATGTTGCCGATTATTTTGCTTCCAATGGCTACAAGGTTTTCGCCTACGACGCAACAGGCAACGACGAAAGCGAGGGCGAAAGTGTAAAGGGCTTTCCGCAGGGAATTATCGATCTTGACTATGCGCTGAACTACATAAAAAATATAGAAGAATTGTCTGATTTGCCAGTTATGCTATGGGGACACAGCTGGGGCGGATATTCTGTATGCTCAGTATCAAAGCTTCATCCTGAAATCAAAGGTATCATATCAGTGGCAGGCTTTAACAAATCCCTTGATATGCTTGAATCTACAGGCAGAGAACTTGCAGGTGACGCTGTTGACTTTGTCTTGCCTATTTTTGAAAAACATGAAACGAAAAATTTCGGTGATTACGCGGCAATGAGCGCTCTTGAAAGCCTTGAAAATTCTAATACAAAAGTTTTAATGTTTCACAGTGCAGATGATGATGTAATACCTATTGAAATAAGCTATGATAGATATTACGAAAAATTTGCTGATAATGAGAGATTTTCTTTTGTACGCTTTGAAGATAAGGGGCATAATAATATTCTTATTTCTAAATCTGCACTGGAGTATCGAAAAGAGTACAACAAGGCTGGCGAGGAATATGTTTCGCAGTTTGGCGAGGGAGAATTTACGGACGAAATGCGCCGTGAGTATATTAAAACACATTTTGACAAATCAAAGGGAAATGAACTCGACAGCGAAATGATGTCGCAGATGCTCGAATTTTATAATAATTGTATAGCATAAATTATTGGAGGATTTTATGTACGAACAGGATTATATAATGCGGCAGATTGATGATTTGGCAAGGGCAATAGCCAAAATGTTCTTTAATGTCAATGTGGAATCTCCTGCAATGGAAATAATAAAAGATATGCAGGCAATGGAAAAGGCTCAAGAACTTTTACAGAAATCAGATGAGGGAAAAATATGCTATGCCGAAGCTGACCTTTTCGACCTGATAAAAGATAATTCTTTGGATAATCTTTTAGTGGGACTTAAATTTTATTCCTACATTAATAATAAGGATGATGAGGAACTGGAACGTAATAATTTCAGCCATGTAAAAGTAAAGGCAGGAATTACACGTCTGCTTACAGAATATGGACTTGAAAATATGGCTGACCTTTTCTTTTTGGAAGAAAACGACTAATTTAATACCAATCCTTAAAATGTTAATAGACAAAGATGATGAGCAGAAATGATGTATGTCAAGGCGGACGACGAAAGCATACTGTCGTATGGTGAGGAAGTCCAACGACGACATACAGCATTTATGCCATTAGATTTGTCTACTGTTGTTTCAGGGATTGGTATAATAATTTTTCAAGCAAATCGTGTCATAAACCTTGCAAAATCATTGCAGAAAATATGGTAAAATAAAATAACAGGCTGAAGCTTTTTCAAAAATAGCTTCAGCTTTTATTTATATGCCATTTTTTGCGATATTTTGAATTTTTTATGAATTTTCTCTTGACAAATACTAATACATTAGGTATAATATTAGTGTATTATTATTTTATTTAGGGGGAATTGCAATGAAAAAGAAACTATTTACAAGAATTGCGAGCGTTCTGGCTGTCGGACTTGCTATGGGAATCGCTAAGCCCGATTTCTTCGCGCATTCAGAGAAGAATGAAGACGGCACTATGAGCGTAACCGACGAAAACCGAGAAACTCTGCTGGGTATCAAAGACCCGAATGAGTATTTCTTAGGAGCCGCTTCTCAATTCTCAGTATTCCTCAACGGCGATTTCAATGCAAATGAATCGGACTGTGAGGGCCGACTGGCAGCGGCAGGAAACGCAAACCTTGGAACTGAAACACCTCATTATTCTGTAGGTGCTAAGCTCGAAAACGCCGAAGATATAGCGCACATTGTTATTGGCGGTGATACACTTACCAATTTCAGTGCAAATCAGAAAAATTTTGTAATGGGTGAGAATCTTACCATTGGCGGTGAAGTTGCTACATACCTTGCAAACGGCAACTGTAATGTTTATGTCGGTGAGCTTTTCAGCTTCGAGGAACAATTTGCACTGCTGAATCAGCGTTCCGAATACCTTACGGAACAGGAAGAAAACGCTGTTCTGGAAATCAACCCGTATTTTGATTCAGGCTGGACAATCAGAGGCGAGGACAAAAATCTCAACGTTGTAACTCTTACAGAAGAACAATTTGAAATCTTCGACGGTGGATATATCGACCTTACACTTGATATCCCTGATGGTTCATACATTGTAATCAATGTTCCCGGAAATCAGGTTGACATGCCTCGTACATCTGTTTATACAGTCGATGCAAGCGGTCAGAAAACGCCTACATACGAAAATACACCTCTTCTTTATAACCTCTATGAAGCAACAAGCTTCCATTATACAGGTTCAATTCAGGGTTCAACACTTGCTCCTGATGCTGACGCAACCGGCGACCAGGGAGGTCACGTAGCAGGTGCTACAATAGCAAAATCCTTTGAAGGTGGAATCGAGTTCGGATATTCCAAATTCGACCCAATTTATCTCGAAGTCGCTGACCCGGTTACAACAACCACTACAACAACTACTTCTACAACTACAACAACTACTACCACAACTACAACGACTACGACCACGACAACAACTACTACAACTACAACTACACAGGCGACAACCACTACTACATATACTGTAGAAATCAACAAAATAGATGTAGGCGGAACAGAGGTTGCAGGTGCAAGACTTGAACTCAGCGGCGTTGACGAAAACGGCGAGGCTATTACATTTGAAAAGGGTTCAATAATAGTTGACAGATACGGTGAGCTTATTAATGGCGTTGGTGAAACACTGGTATGGATAAGCGGTGAAGGTACAACTATAGTAATCGTTGAAGACGGCACATATACACTTCACGAGGCAGCCGCTCCAAATGGCTATGAGGTAGCTAATGACATAGTATTTGAAGTAAATGACGGAATTGTTACAGTCGATGGTAAGGTTGTAGATTCAATTGACATGGTTGATGAAAGAATTACAACCACGACGACGACAACAACAACAACTACTACTACTACGACAACCACCGAACCGACAACAACCACTACTACAACCACTACAGAGCCGACGACAACTACTACAACCACCACTACCACCACAACAACAACGACAACAACAACTACTACTACAACTACTACTACAACGACAACTACAACAACAACGACAACAACAACAACAACTACTACTACCACAACGACAACAACAACAACAACTACTACCACGACTACTACTTTCCCGAATATAGTACTCGATGATACTGTTACTACATCCACTGATACTACCACAACAACTACTACGACTACGACAACCACAACTACAACTACTACCACGACTACTACAACTACTACAACTACGACCACAACCACAACAGCTACAACAACTACGACCACAACCACAACAACTACTACAACTACCACAACAACAACTACTGCCACAACCAAAAAGGCAACAACTACGAAAAAGACAACAGCAAAGCCCTCAGATTCACCTAAAACAGGAGATAACAATGGTCTTGCAGTTGCTTTCACAGTACTTGCAGGAGCAGCTGCCGCAGCAGTACTTGCAAGAAAGAAAAACAAATAAATAACACAAACGGCTTTGCTTTCGTGCAGAGCCGTTTTTTGCATTATTAATGAAGTTTACAAAAATTGTTGGCAATTCTTGAAAAATGTACATATTCCTTGAACTTAACTTGACAAATTTGTTTATATATGTTATAATGTATATATCTACTTATTATTTACTGACAGTATTACCAAAAGGAGGACGTATAATGAGAAAAAACGAAATCATAGGTCTTACCCCCGAAATCCAGAAACTCGCTGACAAATCAATTGAGGGATATCGTATAAACCCCGACCTTTACACCCTATACGACGTTAAACGCGGTCTAAGAGACATCAACGGAAACGGTGTTGTTGCAGGACTTACCAATATCAGCACTATAAACGTTGATGAAAACGGTTTCGGAAAGCTTTTGTACCGCGGAATTGACGTTGAAGATATTGTTGACGGTTTTATCAAGGAAAAACGTTTTGGATTTGAAGAAACCATATATCTCCTCCTGTTCGGCAAAATGCCTACCGCGGCAGAACTTGCGGAATTCAAAAAAATCCTTATTGAGGCAAGAAATCTTCCGCCTACATTTACAAGAGATATCATCATGAAATCCCCCAGCGATAATATGATGAACATTCTTGCAAAATCAGTGCTATCTCTCTATTCCTATGATAATAACGCAAATGATATAACTATAGCAAATGTACTGAGACAGAGTTTGTCCCTTATAACCCTGTTTCCTCTTCTTGCGGTTTACGGATATCACACATATAGATACACTCGTGAGGGCGGCAGCTTCTTTATCCACGACCCTAATCCTGAGCTTTCAATTGCAGAAAATCTGCTCTACATGCTTCGTCCCGACCAGAAATATACTGAGCTTGAAGCTCGTATTCTTGACCTTGCCCTCGTTCTTCATGCGGAACACGGCGGCGGCAATAACTCAACATTTACAGTTCATGTTGTATCTTCATCGGGAACTGATACCTATTCCGCTATTGCGGCAGCTTTAGGCTCACTTAAAGGACCAAAACACGGCGGCGCAAATATCAAGGTTGCGCTCATGTTTGACGATATGAAGCAGAATATCAAGGACTGGACTGACGAAAGCGAGGTAAGAGAGTATCTGAAAAAACTGCTCCACAAGGAAGCTTTCGACAATGCAGGACTTATCTACGGCATGGGACACGCTGTATATTCCCACTCCGACCCCAGAGCAACTGTTTTCAAGGGATTTGTTGAGAAGTTAAGCTCCGAAAAGGGTTTGCACGACGAATTCAACCTCTACGCTATGGTTGAACGTCTCGCTCCCGAGGTTATCGCTGAGGAAAGACGCATATACAAAGGCGTATGCGCAAATGTGGATTTCTACAGCGGATTTGTTTATCGTATGCTTGGCATACCCGACGAGCTTTTCACTCCCCTTTTCGCAATTTCCCGTATTGCAGGCTGGTCTGCACATCGAATTGAGGAACTTATCAACTCCAACAAGATTATTCGTCCTGCTTACAAGGCAATATCTCCTGTAAGAGCATACACAGATATGGAAAACAGAATTGATTGATTTCAAGGGCGATAAAACAGAAATTTTAAAAAATCTGATTTTCATTTCGAAATTGCGGACACGGCGCGCCGTGTCCTTTTTCATATATTTTCATTTTGTGAGATTGCACATCTGACAGCAAATTTTACAAAAAATACTTTACAAATCATCTCAAATATGTTATAATATAAAAACAATGATACGAAAAATCTCAAAGAAAGGTTTTGATTTTTATGAATAACACAACTCAACTTATGAACCACAACGGCATGACCTGCGTGAAACTGTCCGCAGGAGGCTATGAAGCACTCATTGCTTACGAAATCGGCTGCAATGTTATCCGCCTCCGCAACAACAATGAGGCTATGGAGTTCTTCCGCTGGAATCCCGACAATACCTTTGATGATATTTTCCAGTCCGCTGAGGTTTGGGGACTTCCTACCCTTTATCTCCCTAACAGATTCGCAGATGGTATTCTTAAAACCTCCGACGGCACATATCAGCTCCCTGTAAACGAAAAAGCGCCCTACAACAACCATATCCATGGTTTTATTCACAAGCGCACATTTGAAGTCATTGAGCACAATGCCGACAGCAATTGTGCATGGGTAAAAACACGCTACGTTTACGACGAAAGGGACGAATTCTTCCAGTATCTCCCAATCCGCTTTACAGCTGAGTATACTTTCACTCTGTCTGCAAGCGGTCTTGAACAGGATATCTGCTTTATCAACAACGACGACAAGGTTCTTCCCATGTCCCTTGCTTCTCATACAGCTATAAATGCTCCTTTTGTTGACGGCGCAAAAGAGGAGGATATCCGCCTTACTGTGCCCGTAGGCAAGAAGTGCGAGCTCAATGAAAGATGTCTCCCAACAGAACAGCTCAAATCCCTTACAATGTGGGATTTGGAGTATAAAGAGGGTACAAAATGCCCTGTTTTACAGGTAGTTGACAACGATATGTACATCGCTGAGACAACAAAGCTGGACGGTATGGAATTCCACGGCGTTATCGCTGAAGATATTGCAAGCGGAAAGAAGCTCTGCTACGAGGTTTCCGACGAATACGGATTCTGGATTATCTGGAATGACCGCGGATTTAATCACTATTTCTGTCCCGAGCCTATGACTGCTATGATTGACGCTCCAAATCTTAGCCTTTCACCCGAAGTTACAGGATATCGTGAGGTTAAACCGGGCGAAGAATTTACTGCACATCAGAGATTCTTCACAATGGCTTGACATAGGAGCTGTTAAGAATGAAATACAATGTTAAAAAAGCAATCGCTATCGGTATTGTGCTGATTCTTTTCGGAATAGGCATTTTCGCCTTTGCTTGCATAAAAGAAAAAGCCAAGTCAGGCGAAGGAACCCTTGTAGAATGTACAGTTACCGATGTGACATTAATAGGCAAAAGACGATATGCTGACGGCTATTACTTAGATAAAGACGGAAATCAGATTGATGTAGAAATCGTAAATGCTGGGAGTGTTTCTGTCAATGATACTATTGATGCCTATATTCTCCCTAATAATCCCAATACAGCACAGGTCAAATCTCCAATGTCGCTTATGCTCTTTGCAGGTATTTCAGGCATTGCCTGCTTGGGCGGTTTATTTATCATCAAATCCGTCCTTGTAGAAGTTTCAGAAAAGAAACTTCTCGATGCAGAGGGAAAATTCACAAAAGGCAGAATTATTGATGTTCGTATTGACGGAGACAACAATGTGAAATTCTATTTTGCTAAAATTTTATACCAAGATGCTGACGGCATTGAACATACCTTTGAGGATTGTGACGACAAGCATAGATTAAGCCGTATAGGCGAAAGCGTCAATGTGAGGTATGCCGTAAAAAAGAACGGCAAATACGCTAACGATGTAATTTAAGATCAGTATTTGTTAGTTATGCACAAAAAAAATCAAAAAAAATCTATCGCATAAGGCAAGCAACACACTTGTATTATTATTCATTTTATGTTATAATAATAAGTGATATTTGAGTTATCGGACTTTTTTAGCTGATAAACCTACACGCTGAGGTTATCTGATTTAACCAACGTAACGCGGCGATATTATCAACTATCAATATATTAAGTAAGGAGTAGATTACAATGAAGTTCGGATTTTTTGACGACGCAAATAAGGAATACGTCATTAATTCCCCCAGAACACCTTATCCGTGGATTAACTACCTCGGAACACAGGCTTTCTTTTCACTGATTTCAAACACAGCAGGAGGCTACAGCTTCTATAAGGACGCTCGTCTCAGACGTATTACACGTTACCGCTACAACAATGTTCCAATCGATATGGGCGGACGTTATTTCTATATCAACGATAATGGTACAGTTTGGAACCCCGGCTGGTCTCCTGTAAAGACAGAGCTTGATTCTTACGAGTGCCGTCACGGTATGGGATATACAATCATCACAGGTAAGAAGAACGACCTGAAAGCTCAGGTTACTTTCTTTGTTCCTCAGAACTACAATGGCGAAGTTCAGCAGGTTGTTCTCACAAACGAGGGTACAGAAGAAAAGTCATTCTCACTTTTCTCATTTGCTGAATGGTGTCTTTGGGACGCTCAGGACGACTGCACAAACTTCCAGAGAAACTTCTCTACAGGTCGTGTTGAAGTAGTAGGCTCTACAATCTACCACAAGACTGAGTACAGAGACAGACGCGACCACTTCGCTTTCTATACTGTAAATGATGAAATCGACGGTTACGATACAGACAGAGATTCCTTTATCGGTCTCTACAATGGTTTCAATGACCCACAGGCTGTTATGGCTAACGCTGCTAATAATTCATTTGCAGACGGTTGGTCTCCTATTGCTTCTCACTACAAGAAGATTACTCTCGCTCCCGGCGAATCCAAGACTCTTATCTTTATCCTCGGTTATGTTGAAATGCCTGCTGACAAGAAGTTCGAGGCTGACGGCGTAACAATCAACAAGGAAAAGGCTCTCGCTATGATTGACCAGTACAACACACCAGAAAAGGTTGCTGCAGGTCTTGCTGAGCTTAAAGCTGCATGGGACGAGCTTCTCGGTATCCTCAATGTTAATACTTCCGACGATAAAGTTAATCGTATGGTTAATATCTGGAATCAGTATCAGTGTATGGTTACTTTCAACCTCTCACGTTCTGCTTCCTACTTCGAAAGCGGTATCGGCCGTGGTATGGGCTTCCGTGATTCCAACCAGGATATCCTCGGTTTCGTTCATCAGATTCCTGACCGCGCAAGAGAGCGTATTATCGACATCGCTTCTACTCAGCTTGAAGACGGCGGATGCTATCACCAGTATCAGCCCCTTACAAAGAAGGGTAACTCAGATATCGGCGGCGACTTCTCAGACGACCCGCTGTGGATGATTCTCTCTGTTTCCGCTTATATCAGAGAAACAGGCGACTGGTCACTCCTTGATGAGCTTGTTCCTTACGACAATGATATGTCAAAGGCTAAGCCCATGCTCGACCACCTCAAAGTTTCTTTCTACAAGATTGTAAATAACCTCGGTCCTCACGGTCTGCCTCTTGCTATGCGTGCTGACTGGAACGACTGTATCAACCTTTCATGCTATTCCGATACTCCCGGTGAGAGCTTCCAGACTTATACAAATCCCAAGTTTGCTGCTGAGGGTGGTTACTCCAAGATTGCTGAGTCTGTAATGGTTGCTACTCTGTTCACTTATGCAGGTCCTAATTATGTTGCAATTCTCAAGCATCTCGGCAAGGATGACGAGGCTGCTGCTGCTCAGGCTGAAATAGACAAGATGAAGAAGAATGTTATGGAATCCGCATTTGACGGTGACTGGTTCCTCCGTGCTTACGATTCTACAGGCGCTAAAATGGGCTCTAAGGAGTGCGAGGAAGGTAAGATATTCATCGAGCCTCAGGGCTTCGCTGTAATGTCCGAAATTGGTAAGGATGAGGGAGCTGATATCAAGACTCTCGAATCTATTGACAAATACCTCAATACTCAGTACGGTCTTGTTCTTAATAACCCTGCATTCTCCAAGTACTATATTCAGTACGGTGAAATTTCCACATATCCCGGCGGATATAAGGAAAACGCAGGTATCTTCACACACAACAATGCTTGGATTATCTGTGCTGAGGCTTATGCAGGCAGAGGTGACAAGGCATTTGAGTACTACAGCAAGATTGCTCCTGCTTTCAATGAGGATATTTCCGACCTCCACAAGACAGAGCCTTATGTATACGGTCAGATGATCGCAGGTAAGGATGCAAGCCGTTTTGGTGAGGGTAAGAACTCATGGCTGACTGGTACTGCTGCTTGGAATATGGTTGCTATTTCCCAGTATATCCTCGGAATCTCTCCCGATTGGGACGGTCTTAAGGTTGACCCATCCATTCCTCACGAGTGGGACGGCTTTACAGCTACAAGAAAGTTCCGCGGTGCAACTTATAACATCACTGTTAAGAATCCCAACCACGTTTGCAAGGGCGTTGTAAGCATGACTGTTGACGGACAGGCTGTTGACGGAAATGTTATCCCTGCTGCTGAGGGCGGAGTTCATACTGTTGAAGTTGTAATGGGCTGATTCAATGCGTAATGCGTAATTAATAATAGCGGTAGATTTCACGTTATTCGGAAATCTACCGCCTTTTTATATTATTTATTCATTTCCTTTTTATTCGTCCTGCCAAGTATATAATCTGTTGATACTTTGTAAAAATCAGCCAATATAAGCAAATGCTCAATGGGTATTGTCTGAAAGCCTCTTTCATATCGTGAATATACCGTCTGGCTTGTATGAAGCAGTCTGGCAATTTCTGTCTGATTCATATCCATATCCTCACGCAAATCCCTTAACCTTTGAAAATACACAAAATATGCTCCCCTTTTTTATTCAGTTTGCCGATATTGTCAATAGTACTCATCGGTACTATTGACTTTAACATATTTTAGTGTTATAATGGTTATTATAGTACAAATAAGTACTAAAACATAATATTACCAAAAAGGAGGTGTTTATATGGGTGATTTCGGAGGTTATATATTTCCAGATGATGATTATGACAGAATTTCTGTAAATGAATCTGATGGCATGACTTTTTACGGCTATGATGATTCTGATACTGGACAAACAACATGGTATACCGAAGACGGAACATTAGACTGTGTCACAAACACGCCATATGATGATGATTTTTAATTCGTCTATTGGTAAATATGAAACGGCAGACCTCACATCTGCCGTTTTTCACAATATAAAAAGGGAGCAAAATCGCTCCCCGAGAGTGTCGAAAAACCTGAATTTCGTTCCGAAATTGCGGGCGGATAATATCCGCCCCTACATCGTACAACGTAAAATAGCCGTTTTGTAGGGACACGGCGTGCCGTGTCCATTATGCAATACACCTTTTTCTACAGACTGAAGGGAGCAAAATTGCTCCCTTTTGTATTATTCCTGTGCCAAAATCTCCTTATAAAATTCGGAGTAATCTGTTCTCTTTTCCTTTGTGAATTCAATTGCTGAGCGCGGATGCTGATTTAGCAGTCCTGTCATCATGTACTGGAAATCATATCCCCATACTGCACCTGCCTCACGGATAGCAGGCATATACTTCTCGATGAACTGTATAGCAGGATATACATTATATTTCGGATTTTTCAGGAAGCCTAAAAGCAGCTCCATTGCACAATTTCCAGCGCCTCTGCCCATTGCGGCATAAGTAGCATCAAGCCAGTCTACACCGTCACCTACAGCCTCGATTGTGTTTGCAAATGCAAGCTGCTGATTGTTGTGGGCATGAATTCCAAGCTTTTTGTTGTATTTATCTGCATATTCCTTGTATATATTTATAGTACGTGCAACCTGCTCTGGATATAGCGAACCGAAACTATCAACGATGTAGAGCACATCAACAGGAGATTTGCCAAGAATTTCAAGTGCGGCTTCGATATCGGATTCGCGGGCATTTGAAATTGCCATAATATTACAGCATACCTCATATCCCTTGTTTTTTGCATCCTCAATCATGCTTACTGCTGTTGGAATCTGGTGGAGATATGTTGCAACTCTGATAAGGTCAACAGGACTTTCGGAAGCGTCGTGGATATCCTCCTTGTAGTTGCATCTGCCTACATCAGCCATGATACCGATTTTGAGGTCGGTGTTATTTTCGCCTACAATTGAACGGATATAGTCATCATCGCAGAATTTAAGAGGTCCGAATTTATCAACGTCAAACATAGATTTATCGCCCTTGTAGCCGAATTCCATATAGTCTACACCAGCGCGGATATTTGCAAGATAAAGTGCCTTTACAAATTCATCAGAGAAGCGGAACTCGTTTACAAGACCGCCGTCGCGGAGGGTTGCATCAAGAACCTTTATATCTGCTCTGTAATCCATTAATTTTGATACATCTTTCATTATAATACACTACCCTTTCAGCGCTTTAAAGCTTTTGTGCTTTTAAGCTTTTATGTCTTAAAGTATTTCTTTAATTATAGTATAACATATTATTGCGCATTTGTCAATACAAAAATTGCGGAAATCATTCCGGTTTTTTTGGTTATATGGTACAACAGGCAAATTCCTTTCAGCAGTATCCTATGTTTTCACCAAATTTTCGCTTGACATTAAAAATAAACGGTGATATACTTTTATAATGGAGTAAAATGTATTAAACGTGTATCAGAAAGGAGTAGTGATACAATGCTTAAAAAGCTTTTGTCCTATGTGGGCAAGTACAAAAAACAAGCCATTCTCTCACCCGTGTGTATTCTGGGCGAGGTTGCCATGGAGGTTCTTATCCCCTATGTTATGGCTTCTATCATCAACGACGGTATAAAAAAAGACGATGTGGGGCACGTTGCACTCATGGGTTTGCTCATGATTGGCATGGCACTTGTTTCCCTTGCATTCGGCGCAATTGCAGGCAGATTCTCGGCAGTTGCCGCTGTGGGATTTGCTAAAAATCTCAGAAAGGCTCTCTTTGAAAAGGTGCAGTCATTCTCATTCTCAAATGTAGATAAGTTTTCTACCGCATCTCTCACAACACGTCTGACAACCGATGTAACAAATGTACAAATGTCATTTATGATGTTTATCAGAACTGCGGTAAGAGCTCCCATGATGCTCATTTTTGCGCTTATTATGGCTATAACCGCAAATGCAAGACTCTCGCTTGTATTTCTCTGCGCAATTCCCGTTCTTGCCATTACTATTGCCATGATTATGACAAAGGCACATCCAAGATTCAAGGCAATGCTAACTCTTTACGATAACATGAATGGCAGAGTTCAGGAAAATCTCATTGGAATCCGAACAGTAAAGGCTTTTGTCCGTGAGGATTACGAAAAGAAAAAATTTACTGAAAGCACTGAGGCTGTACGTGCTGCTCAGGTAAATGCGGAAAAGCTTATCATTATGACAATGCCTTTCATGCAGCTTTGTATGTATACAAGTATCATTGCTATACTCTATTTCGGCAGTAATATCATAGTTGGCGGTGATATGCTCACTGGCGAGCTTACACAGTTTATTACATACGTTACACAGATACTTATGTCTCTTATGATGCTCTCTTTTCTCTTTATGATGTTTGTCATTTCAAGAGCATCTATTCAGCGTATATACGACGTTCTTACAGAGGAAGTTGATATAGTATCTCCCGAAAATGCCGTGACAGAGGTAGCAAGCGGCTCTGTAATATTTAAAAACGTTTCTTTCAGTTATTTCAAGGATATGAATAATCTTGCCCTTGAAAAAGTAAATATTGATATAAAATCAGGCGAAACTATCGGTATAATAGGCGGAACAGGCTCATCAAAAACAACTTTTGTACAGCTCATTCCCCGACTTTATGATACAACTGACGGTCAGGTTCTTGTAGGCGGCAGAGATGTCCGCGAATACGACCTTGAAGCCCTCAGAAATCAGGTTGCCATGGTGCTGCAGAAAAACGTGCTGTTCTCAGGTACTATAAAAGAAAATCTGAAATGGGGCAATGCTGAGGCTACAGACGAAAAAATCATCGAAGCCTGCAAGCAAGCCTGCGCTCATGATTTTATTACATCATTTCCTGACGGCTATGACCAGAATTTAGGACAGGGCGGTGTAAATGTATCAGGCGGTCAGAAGCAGAGGCTTTGTATTGCCCGTGCTCTGCTGAAAAAGCCTAAGATTCTTATTCTTGACGATTCCACAAGTGCTGTTGATACAGCTACAGACGCAAATATCCGCAAGGCTTTCCGCGAAAATCTCGGAGATGTTACAACATTTATAATTGCACAGCGAATTTCCTCTGTAAAGGACGCTGACAGAATTATCGTTATGGACGACGGAAAAATAACCGATGTAGGAACTCACGCAGAATTGCTTGAAACAAGCGAAATCTATCGCGAGGTATATGATTCACAGCAGAAAGGCGGTGACGCTGATGCCTCCTAAGAAGAATATGGCACCCGTACAGAAGCCTAAGAATGTAAAGGCAATAATCAAGCGTATTTTAGGCTATATGTACGGATTCAAAAAGCATTTTGCTCTTGTTGTAATCGGAGTTGTTCTCAGCTCTGTTGCAGGAATCGCAGGAAACGCTTTACTTGCTCCTCTTATAAACAATATTGAGGAAGCCTGCAGCACAGGCACATGGGATAAAACAAAATTTTTCAGCATACTTGCTCTTATGGCGGCAGTATATCTCATTGGCGCGCTGTCAAGCCTCTTATATCAGCGCATGATGATGAAAGTTTCCACTACAACTCTTATGCGTATACGAAACGACCTTTTCAATAAAATGGAATCACTGCCTGTCAAGTTCTTTGATAAGCATACTCACGGCGAGCTCATGTCCCTTTATACAAACGATACGGACACACTCCGCGAAATGCTCAGCAACAGTATTGCGCAGTTTATAAGCTCTGCCATAACTATTGTAGGCGTATTTATACTTATGGTCGCTTACAGCTGGGTACTGACGCTTATAGTTATTGTTATGCTTGTTCTTATCGTTGCTGTTATCGGCGCTATAGGCTCACGGAGCAGTAAGGGATTCATAGCACAGCAAAAGGCTATTGGCAAGGCTAATGGCTATATTGAGGAGCTTATTGACGGTCAAAAAGTCGTTAAGGTGTTCTGTCACGAGGATATCGCCAACGAGGAGTTTGACAAGTTGAACAACGAGCTTTGCGAGGCGGCTACAAGAGCGAATACCTTTGCAAATATTCTTATGCCGATTATGAACAATCTCTCCTATCTCCACTATGCCGCAACTGCTGTAGTAGGCGGAATCATGTCTGTCAACGGCTTTGGCGGAATGAATATAGGAAAGCTTATATCATATCTCCAGTTTACACGACAGTTTGCACAGCCCATAACTCAGGTATCACAGCAGCTTAACGCGGTGCTGACTGCTCTTGCAGGTGCTGAGCGTATATTCGCTGTAATCGACGAAGAACCCGAGGCAGATGAGGGATATGTTACCCTTGTAAGTGCTGTAAGAGATGCAGACGGAAAGCTGACAGAAAGCGAAGAAAGAACAGGTTTATGGGCATGGAAGCATCCACATAAAGCTGACGGCACTGTGACTTATACAGAGGTAAGAGGCCACGTTGAATTTGACGACGTTGTATTCGGCTATGAGCCTGAGAAAACAGTTCTTAATGGTATAAGTCTCTATGCGGACGCAGGGCAGAAAATAGCCTTTGTAGGCTCTACAGGCGCAGGCAAAACGACTATAACAAATCTTATCAACCGCTTTTACGACGTTCCCGACGGAAAAATCAGATATGACGGAATTAACATCAACAAAATAAAAAAGAGCGATTTGCGCCGCTCCCAGTCTATCGTATTACAGGACACTCACCTTTTCACAGGAACTGTTATGGACAATATCCGCTATGGTAAGCTTGACGCAACGGATGAGGAAGTTTACGCGGCAGCTAAGCTTGCAAATGCTCACGGATTCATAACACATCTTGAAAAGGGATATGACACAATGCTAACGGCAGACGGAGCAAATCTCTCGCAGGGTCAGAGACAGCTTTTAGCAATCGCCAGAGCCGCTATAGCAGACCCGCCTGTACTTATCCTTGACGAAGCCACAAGCTCTATAGACACGCGTACAGAGGCTTTAATCGAAAAGGGTATGGATTCTCTTATGGAGGGACGTACAGTCTTTGTAATTGCACACCGTCTTTCAACTGTCCGTAACTCCAAGGCAATTATGGTTCTTGAATACGGAAAAATCATTGAGCGCGGCAGTCACGAACAGCTTATCGCTCAGAAGGGCAAATACTATCAGCTTTATACAGGTATGTTTGAGCTGTCGTAAAATGAATATTTGATTGGTATGAAAAATCCCCGAGAGACGCAGGTCTTTCGGGGATTTTTTACAGTTCTACGCCCTTTATAGCCGCCAACTGCCTGCATGACATTCCTGAATTGGCAGACATTTCTTTATCTGCACCATTTTCAAGCAATAAATCTATTATTGTTCTGTTGCCCTTATACCACCAGATAGCAATCATCAGCGGAGTTTTACCGAAATTATCAGTAATGTTGATATCTGCACCCTTTGACAAAAGTTTTCTTATTATCTCAACTGAACCGCATTGTACAGCAATATGCAAATAAGAATATCCATTTTTGTCCTTAATATCAACGTTTTCAACCTCGTCAAGTATTTTCAGTGCTTCTTCCGCGTGACCGTCTACAATTTTATAGAACAACTCATCTCTGCCAAGTCTGTCCATTGTAATCCCCCTTTATCCAATCCTTTTTATTCCTCTTGTGATTCTGTTATGCTGTCTAATAACTCGCGGAAAGAACTGCATACAAATTGCGGTTCATAATCTTCATATTCAAAGGCTGATTCGTGGTCATAGTAAACTACAACAGGCTCGTCGTTTCCGTTGTTGTAATCAAAGCACCAGAAATTTCCGAAAGGGTCAGAGCCGAAAGCGATCAGATTTTTACCGCAGTTTTCGCTCACAATTTCAGAATATTCAAATATATTCTCGCTGTCGGCTTCATTAATGGATAATAAACTTTCAAATACTCTTTCTTTTCCGCTTACACAAACACAATTTGGTTCGGGATAAGCTGCATTATACTTTAAAACTAATTCCGAATACTCTTTTGGAAAAGTTACTTTGAATTGTTTTTCTGCGTAATCCAAATCTGCTTTTGATGTATATTCTGACAAAGTCCAATTAATTTTCATTTTTATTCCTCCTGCGATTCTGTTATATTGTCCAATAATTCACGGAAAGTATTGCATACAAATTGCGGCTCATAATCTTCATATTCAAAGGCTGATTCGTGGTCATAGTAAACTATAACAGGCTCGTCGTTTCCGTTGTTGTAATCAAAGCACCAGTAATTTCCAAAAGGGTCAGAGCCGAAAGCAATCAGATTTTTACCACAGTTTTCGCTCACAATTTCAGAAAAATTAAATATATTCGTTCTGTCGCTTTCATTAATAGACAACAATCTTTCAAATACTCTTTCTCTTCCGTTTACGCAAACACAATTTGGCTCTGCATATGCAAAATTATAATTTAAAACTAGTTCCGAATACTCTTTTGGAAAAGTTACATTAAATTGTTTTTCAGCATAATCCAAATCTGCTTTTGATGTAGGTGTTGATAAAATCCAATTAATTTTCATTTTTATACCTCCGTGCATTAAAATTAGTTATCACAATAAAATGCCAATCAAAATTATACAATTATTATAACATTTTTGTTTTAAGAAAGCAAGTATTTTAAGAAAAATTGCGGTCAGTTTTTGGCTGACCGCAAAAGTTTTTCATTAATCAATCTTCATGAATCCGATTTTAAAATCCGTCTATAGCACTTTTTATTTCATCTGAAATCTTGTTGAGCACATTTTTATCAATAAAAACTTCCTGTATGTCTGCACCCTCCGTAATTAAAGTTGACTCTTCAATATCGTAATTCAATTCAGCCGCAATAATTCTTATTTTGTCATTATTACTTACTGCGAAAACATAACAATTTACATCCGTTAAAGCTGTCGGAGATAATTCATATCTATAGTCATTATCTATATCAAAATCAGAGGGATATACCAAATCACAAAGCCTAATCAATGCTTTTTCTTTATCCATTGAATACAGTTCATCATCAACAGGGATATTATTTAAAGATTCCCATACTTCAAGCAGAGATGTATCAACTACAGCATTAATAATACACTTCGGGAACAGTTCGCCATAGATGCTCAAAGCAAAAAAGCCATTATTCCACTCCTGAGTTGAATTCCACAACTTGACTTTATCATATATTACAGAAAATACATAAGGATCTCCAATTATCATCTCTCATATCTCCTTTCCTTATGCCATGTTTTTATACGCAAAAAAGTCCGATATAAATCGGACTTTCTGCTGTGATATTATCACATATTGGCTCCCCCTGCCCGGCTCGAACGGGCGACAACTCGGTTAACAGCCGAGTGCTCTACCGACTGAGCTAAGGAGGAACATCAATACCGGCACCGCATTACTTTCCCAGGCCGTCGCCAGCCAAGTATCATCATCGCGGCAGAGCTTAACTTCCGTGTTCGGAAAGGGAACGGGTGTGACCTCTGCGCCATAAGCACCGATTTGATTGGTGACTCGTACCAGAATCGAACTGGTGTTGCCGGCGTGAGAGGCCGGAGTCTTAACCGCTTGACCAACGAGCCGTTATGGTGCACCATCGGGGACTCGAACCCAGGACCCACTGATTAAGAGTCAGTTGCTC